>JABCYT010000028.1 GCA_013290035.1 Alphaproteobacteria bacterium | reverse complement strand
ATGCGGCCCGCACGCACCAGGCGAAGGTACGGGCGTTCCAGAAGGTGCGGGCGAAGCCGAAGAAGAAATAGCCCTGCCGGGCGCAAGACGAGGTCCCTCGACTGCGCCGCCCTTTGGGCGGCTTCGCTCGGGATGAATAAATAATCTCAGGGCGCTCCGTCGACGATGACCAGAGTGCCGACAGAACTCTTGTGCCTCAGCGAGATGATCTTCTGATACGCCGGCGACTTGTACCAACCCTCGGCGTCGGCTCGCGACGGGAACTCGATGATCACCAGCCGCGAATGCGGCCACTCGCCCTCGAGAACGGTGAGGTTGCCACCGCGCGCCACGAAGCGGCCGCCGAACGGTGCCACTGTTTCCGGCACGACCTTGCGATATTCATCGAACATCGCCTGATCCTTGATCGTCTCGGCAGCAATCACGTAGGCCTTCATGGCAGGTCCCTCCTGACGCGACTCACCTTTTCCCTTCGATCTCGATCTCGATCAAGTGCGGCTTGCCCGACTTGAAGGCGGCCGCCACGGCGCCCTGGATGTCTTCGGCCTTCGTGACGAGCGTGCCGGCGACACCCATGCCCTTGGCCAGATCGACGAAGCCCAGCACGGGACCCGTCAGGTCCATGTGCATGTAGGGCTTGTTGGACTTCACATCGAAGCGTTGCCGGTAGGCGTCGATATTGTGCTTGAGCACGCGGTATTCGCGGTTGGCCAGGATGACGAAGACGATCGGCAGATCGTGATGCGCCGCCGTCCACAGCGCCTGGATGGAATACATCGATGAGCCGTCGCCCGACAGGCAGAGGATCGGCCGCCTGGTGTCAGCCACCGCCACCCCGATGGCGCCCGCCACGCCCTGGCCGATGCCGCCACCGCGACCGCTGTAATAGTCGCCCGGCCCTGAAAAGGTGAAGGTCTTGAACAGGTCGAGATTGGCCGTGATGGTCTCGTCGACGACGACGACGTTGGCGGGCGTGCCGTTTCTGATCTCAGCCATGGCGCGCGCCATCGAGGTCGGCGTGCGCGACCAGGCTTTTTGCACGCGCGCCTTCTGCGCCGCATCGTCAGACACCTTCTGCGCCCGGAACGCCTCCTGGCGCGCCCGGGCGGCGGCACCATTCACGCCAGTCGTCGTCAGCCAAAGCGCCTCGAGCGCGGCATCGACATTGGCGATGACACCGGCATCGATCGCAAAGTTGTAGGCAAGCCGCGACGGTGCGGCTTCGATCTGCAGAACCTTGCAACCTGGCGGGAATGGCGAGCCGGGCGCGTACCAGACTTCCTCGAAGAACGGCCCACTCACCATCAGCACCAGATCGTTGTCGGCAAACTGCTCGGCGATGCCTGCGGCATCGAAGGCGAGCGTGCCGCGCCAGGCGGGATGATCGGTCGGAAATGAATTGCGGCCGCGCAGGCCCTCGAACCACACCGAGGCGCCGATACGCTCGACCAGCTTCTCCAGGGTCTTATCGGCGCCGGCGCGCGCGACCTCATCGCCCGCCACGATGGTGGGATTCTTGGCAGCAATCAGCAGCCTCGCCATGGCCTCGATGCCGGCCGGATCGGGACGACTTGCGGAGAACAAATGCGCGGGCTTGCCCGCCGGCACGTTGGTCTCCTGCTCCATGACATTGATGGGGAGCGCCACGAACACCGGGCCGGCCGGCGCCTCGTTGGCGATCTTGAAGGCGCGTTGCAGGATCGGTCCCATCTCGTCGGCCCGCTCGACCTGCACGCTCCATTTGGTGACGGGGGCCGCGATCGCCGCGAGGTCGTGGCCCAGCACAGGATCGCGCAGCCTGAGGCGTGTGTCCTGCTGGCCCGCCGTCACCACCATCGGCGTGTTGTTCTTGAGGGCGCCGTAGATCATGCCGATGGCGTTGCCCAGCCCCGGCGCCACGTGCAGGTTGACGAACGCCGTCCTGCCGCTCGCCTGGCCGTAGAAGTTCGCGGCGCCGACCGCCACGCCCTCGTGCAGATGCACGATGTACTGCAGCTGCGGATAGTCGAGCAGAGAATCGAGCAGCGGACTCTCGGTCGTGCCGGGATTGCCGAAGATGCGATCGACGCCGTGGGCTAGAAGCGTCTCCAAGAACACCTGCCGACCGCGCATTGCTCCGTCCTTTCAATGTTCTTGCTTGGTATGGGAAAGCGATGGAGGTTGTCGAGCGATATCGGGAGAGAACGCCATGAGAGCGACGCCATGAGGGCGGATTATGTGGTGGTGGGCGCCGGCTCGGCCGGCTGCGTGGTCGCGTCTCGTCTGTCGGAAACGGGCGCCTCGGTGGTCCTGCTCGAGGCCGGCCCCAGCGACTGGCATCCGATGATCCATATCCCGGCCGGCATGCGCTCGCTGATCCGCAATCCGCTGGTCAACTGGAACTACACGACCGAGCCCGAAAAGGGCACGGGCGAGCGCCGCATGGAATGGCCGCGCGGCCGGGTGATGGGCGGCTCGAGCTCGATCAACGGCATGCTCTATGTGCGCGGCGCGCCGGCCGACTTCGACGGCTGGGCGCAGATGGGCAATCGCGGCTGGAGCTACGACGACGTGCTGCCCTACTTCAAGAAGTCCGAGCATTACGTGCAGGGCGGCGACTCCGAGGTGCGCGGCCAAGGCGGCCCGCTCAAGGTCGAGGACTACCGCACCATCTTGGCCCTCACCCACCGCTTCGTCGAAGCCGCCCAGCAGGCCGGCTTCCCGTTCAATCCCGATCTCAACGGCAAGCAGCGCTCGGGCGTCGGCTATTCGCAGATGACACGGCGCGGCCGCTTCCGCGGCTCGACGGCGCAGACTTTCTTGCGCGAGGCGCGGCGGCGTCCCAACCTCCGGGTCGAAACCGATGCGCAGGGCGGCAGGCTCCTGTTCGAGGGCAAGCGCTGCGTCGGCGTCTCCTTCCGGCGCGGCGGCAACCTCACCGAGGTGCGCGCCAACCGCGAGGTCATCGTCTCGGGCGGAACGATCAATTCCCCGCATATCCTGCATGTCTCCGGCGTCGGACCGGCAGCGCACCTGCAGTCGCTCGGCATTCCCGTGGTGCACGACCTCGCGGGCGTGGGGTCGAACCTGATCGACCACTACGTGATCCGCGTCGTGCATCGCGTGCACGGCACGCCGACGGTGAACGAGGTCGCCCGCTTCCCGCGCGTGCTGCCGGAGATCGTGCGTTTTGCGCTCACCGGCAAGGGCGCCCTCACCTTCGGCGTCACCACGGCGCAGCTTTTCTGCGACAGCCGCGAGGGCCTCGCCTCGCCCGACCTGCAGCTGCTGTTCACGCCGGGCAGCACGCATCCCCTGAAGTTCGGCCAGCTCGATGACAAGCCCGGCATGAGCTGCGTGGTCTGCGTGGTGAAGCCCGACAGCCGCGGCACCATCATGGCGGCCTCGCCCGATCCCTTCGCACGGCCGGCAATCAAGCCAAACTACCTCACCACGCACACCGACGAATTGGCTCTGCTCGGGGGCACGCGCCATGTGCGTCGCATCTTTGCGGCGCCGGCGCTCAAGCAGCACAGCGCGGGCGAGATCCAGCCCGGCCCCGACCTTGTGAGCGACGCCGACCTGCTGGCCTATGCCCGCCGCGCCGGCAACACGCTCTATCATCCGGTCGGCACCTGCAAGATGGGCGAGGATCCGCGCGCCGTGGTCGATTCGCGGCTCCGGGTACGCGGACTCCAGGGCCTGAGGGTGATCGACGCCTCGGTGATGCCGACTCTCACCACCGGCAACACCAACGCCCCCACGATCATGATCGCCGAGAAGGGCGCGGCGATGATCCGCGAGGACGCGGCGGCCTAATCAAGCCGGTTCCAGAAGAGGATAACGCGCTAACCCCATAGGCGTTTCGTCGCGATATCGGCGCCTTCGCGACAGGCTTTCAGCTTCTGCCACACCACGTCCTCGGCGACGTATTCACTGCCGGCAAAGGTACCGAAGCCGCAATCGACGGAGGCGATGACGCGGCTGCGGTCGCCCACGGCGTCGACCGCCTCGCAAATGCGGTTCGCCACCACCTCGGGATGCTCGACGAAGTTGGTGAGCGAGTCGATCACGCCCGGCAGCAGCACGAACTCAGCCGGCGGCCTGGCCTGCTTGAGCGCGGTGTACTCGTGCTGGTGCCGCGGATTGGCGAACTCGATGCTGAGCCCGCCCACCCTGGCCTGGTAGAGTACCGGCAATATCTCCCGCATCGGGATGTCGTGCAGGTGCGGGCCCTCGTAGTTGCCCCAGCAGCAGTGGAGCCGCACGCGCTCGCGCGGGATGTCGGCCAGCGCCTCGTTGAGGGCGGCGACGTGCATCTCGGCGATCCTCACGAACTCCGCATTGCTCTTGCCCTGGAACAACACGCCGCGTTCCATGGCGAGATCCGGCGCGTCGATCTGCAGCAGGAAATCGCGCGCGATCAGCTCGTACTCCTTGCGCATCTGGCGGGCGAGCGCAAAGACATATGCCTCGTGGCTGTCGTAATGCGCATTCAGGAGCGTGGTGGCGATGATGCCGGGCGATGCCGCGGTCATGAAGGCCTCGACCGGCGGCTTGCCGAGGCCATCGAGCGCGGCGCGGAACATGCGGCATTCCTCCTGCGCTGCCGTCAGGTCTTCATAGGCTACGCCGGCCACGGCCTGCGGCGCGTTGGTGATCTTGGCTCGCCGGGGAAAGCGCCGTGCGAGCTGCTCGGCCCACACCGGGAACCGGGTGTAATCGAGCGAGCGCGGCCGCTTCGATTCGCCGCCGAAGCCTTTCATGCGCTGCGCCACGTAGGTCTGGAAGCCGACCCGTGGCTGCTCGCCGTCGTTCACGATGTCGACGCCGGCGGCGGCCTGCTGCGCTACCACATGGCGCACGGCGGCCTCGCTCTGGCGCGCGAGCTCGGCCTTGTCGACAACCTCCCCCGCCTCGTCGCGGATCAGGAGGTCGGTCAGCACCGCGTTGCGCGGCAAGCTGCCGACATGCGTCGTGAGGATGCGCTCGTCGCTGTGCTTCATGTCAGTCCACCTTGGCGCCAACCGCCTTCACCACCTCGGCCCGCCTAGCGCGGTCGCGCTTCATCATCGTGGCCTTGAGCCGGGCAGGGCCTTGGCTGCTATGCTGGGGCAATGCAGGGAGAAACGCCATGGGCTACATGACGGACGAGCGCCGGCTGATCCAGGAGACGGCCCGCGCCTTCGCCATGAAGGAGGTGCTGCCGCTCGCCAACAAGCTCGATCCGGAGAAAGGCGACATGCCGCGCGAGCTGATCCAAAAGCTCGCCGACATGGGTTATTTCGGCATCGTCATCCCCGAGCAGTATGGCGGCCTGGGGCTGGGCGTCTTCGAGTATTGCCTGATCACCGAGGAGCTGGCGCGCGCCTGGATGAGCGTGGCTTCCGTCATCGCCCGCGGCAACGGCCTCAGCGCCGGCCGCGGCATGACCGAGGCGCAGCGCGCGGTGTTCCTGCCGCGTGCCGCCCGCGGCGAGTTCCTGGGCGCGGCGGCGATGTCTGAGCCCGATGTCGGCTCGGACCTCGGCAGCATCGCCTGCCGCGCCCGCAAGGACGGCGACGGCTGGGTGATCAACGGCAACAAATACTGGTGCACCTTCGCCGACGGCGCCGATTACATCATGCTGGTGGCGCGCACCTCCGATCCGCCCGACCCCAAGCGCAAGCATGTCGGCCTCTCGTCCTTCCTGATCGAGAAGCCGCGCGGCACGCTGCCCCCCGGCGTGAGGGGCGCACCGATTCCCAAGATCGGCTATTTCGGCTGGAAGACCTGGGAACTCGCTTTCGACGATTGCCGCCTGCCCGGCTCGGCGCTGATCGGCGAGGAAGGCCGCGCTTTCTACTACATCTCGGCCGGGCTGGAGCGCGCCCGCGCGCACACGGCGGCGCGCGCCATCGGGCTGGCGCGCGGCGCGCTCGAGGACGCCACCGCCTATGCCCAGGAGCGCCGGCAGTTCGGCCAGGCGATCGGCGACTTCCAGAACACGCGCTTTCGCCTCGCCCGCATGGCGACCGAGATCGAGGCGGCGCGTCAGCTGATGTATTTCGTCTGCGACGAGATCGACCAGAAGCGGCGCTGCGACAAGGAGGCGGCGATGGTGAAGCTCTTCGCGTCCGAGATGGCCGAGCGGGTGACCTCCGAGGCGCTGCAAGTGCTGGGCGGCGCGGGCTATACGACCCTGCACGCCGTCGAGCGCTATTGGCGCGATGCGCGGCTGACCAAGATCTTCGAAGGCACATCGGAGATCCAGCAGCGCATCATCTCCGATCACCTGCTCGGCAAGCCGAAGGCGGCGTGAGATGCTTCCCGACGCATGGCTGCTCCGCATCGGCATGCTGATGATCGTCGCGACCGGCGTGATCCAGGTCGTGGCGCAGCTGGTCCTCAGCCACATGATGGATATCCTGCCGTCGCCTTCGCTGTCGCGCCATCCGCGCTACTACATGCTGACGCACAGCGTTACGGCCGTCGTGATCCTGATGATCGGGCACATCCTCCAGGTGACGATGTGGGCGGTGGTCTATCACTTTCATTGGGACGAATTCGTCGACTTCAACAGCGCTCTCTACTTCTCGCTGGCGAGCTTCACCACCCTGGGCGCCAACGACCTCGCGCTGCCGCCCAACCACCGCATGATCGGCGCGCTGGAAGCGGCGGCCGGCATGCTGATGTTCGGCTGGTCGACCGCGCTGCTGGTGGGGGTGGTGCAACGCACCGACCAACGTCCTCCGCCCTGACAGGAAGCCCGCCGAGCAACGGTTTTCATCAAGTGTTGTAGGAAGTGCTGCGCCTTTTGCGTAGATTGAGCGGCAGCAAGCTATTGGGGGATACGTGTTGGGGGGCATGGGGACGTTTCGACGCCTGGTCTGCATCGCCGTCTGTTTTCTCGGCTCGGGGTGCGCCAGCAGCCAATTGAACTACAACGCGGCGGACCTGGCGTCCTCGCTGAATTCACTGGAGAAACGGCAGATCTTTTTCAATCTCGCCCAGGCGCTCAACGACCCGGAATTCGTGCCGTCTCAAGTGACGATTTCCATCGGCACGGCCCAGACCGCCAATGCCGTGACGCCGTCGATCAGCCTGCCGCTGGGATCACCTGTCGCCACGACCGCGCGGTTCACGAGTGCGGCCAGTCCCAGCGCCCAGTTCTCGACCCAGATCGCCAACGCCGTCCCGGCCCTCGGCGTCCAGGTCACCGATGCCTGGAATCAAAGCTGGACGATGGTGCCGGCCAATTCCTCGAACCAGATCCGGCGGCTGCGAACCCTCTACCAGTATGTCACGGGAACCATGCCGCGCCCAGACATGACCCGCGACCTCAGCAAGGAAGAAGCGGAGAGGCAGTTCCTGTGCGAATACTCCATGCAGGCCATGGCGGTCTCGGCATCGCCCGCCGGAAACGTCATCTACAGGCTGGACGGCTGCCAGGACAACAATCCCAGGGCGCCGCATTCGCGCGTGATTCACGCCGATCCGACTTTTACCCAAGGACCGAACTGCGTCGTGTGCATCGACGACCTCAACGCAAAGTTGCTCCATCCGTACGTCAATCCCAATCTGAAGTACCACTTTCTGCGCACGACGCCCGGCAAGACCGAGGACATGATCAAGGTCGGCTCCTACGGCATGACGGATTTCTACGTTTGCGCCTCAGCCGCCGCGAACTGTTCCCGTGTGGTTAGTCAGGATGCCTTTGACGGCCGCAAGGCCTTTAGCGATTTCGTGCTCTTCGTCTATGAAGCCATGAGCGTATCGGGCGGCGCCGGCAGCGCGAAGTCGACGGGCGGTTCATTCGTCTACTCGGTGCGCTGAACCAGACCGCCGAGGCCTGCGCGCGAAGTCCTGGAAGTCCGATCAGGCCGCACGCTCGGCGAGGGCGATGCGGGCCAACCAGTCCTCAACGAGTGCCGCGAGGAGATTGGGCGTTTCGATTGGCCAGACATGGTCTGCCCGGTCGAGCACAGCGAAGGTCGCGCGCGGATAGCTCTCAAGGATGTCCCAGGCATCGCGATAGCCCACGGTGAGGTCCTGCCGCGCGGCGATGATGAGCGTCGGCGCCTCGAACGATTTCTCCTCTTCGGCCAGATCGAACGAAAAGCCCATAGCGGCGAGGATCGGCGCGGATCTCGTTGGGCGATCGGCTGGGTCGCCTCGATGGCCGGCTCGATCACCGCAGCGACCTTCACCCGCAACATTTCGAGGTACGCTGGCGTCTGCACCAGGATTTCGCCCAGGCTCATCCGTTCCTCACTGGCCAGGGACGCCACGAGCCCGTCGTTGCGGACCAGCGGACGGAAGGATGGCAGGGTGCGCTGCGCGGTGTCGGCCACGATGCACGGCACGCGAAGCAAGAGGCCCGCCACCCTTGACCGGCGGCGGGCAACCACGGCGCGCGCCACATAGGCGCCGCCCGACGTTCCCGCCAGCACGAAGCGCTCCTGCGGCACCACGCGATCGATGAAGGCGAGGACGGCCTGCAGCACGTCGTCCTGCGTCCTGATCCCGTCGCCCGCCACCGAACGGCCCATGCCCGGCAGGTCGGGATAGATGCGCCGCCAGCCCGGACGGGCGGCAAAGATCATCTCGTAGTCGGCCATCTCGACCCGGTGGTCCATGGTCCAGCCATGGAGGAAGACGATCGGACGACCTGAGCCGTGCTCTTCGTGGTGCAGCGTCCCGGTCACCAGCCGAGCGCGTAGCTCGCCCGCCGCGGGTCGGCGCCGGCCGTCATGATGCCCGACTGAAGATCGGCGTGGATGGTGCAGACTGCGCCGGCACGCCAGATGCGCTCCGGCCACCAGGCCACGCGGTGGCCGCGCGCCGCCAGCGCGTCGCCGGTTTCGCGCGCGATGCGCGATTCAATGCAGAGCCGGCCGGGGAAATAGTCGTGCGGCTCGAAACTATCGGGGAAGCTGTAGGTGGCGATGCGCGGATGTTCCACCGCATCCTGCGGATCCATGCCGAACAGAACCATGTTGAGCAGAGCCTGCAGCATGGCCTGGGCCTGCACATCACCGCCCGGCGTGCCGAGCGGCAGCACGAACCGTCCGGGTGCCACGGCCATGGCGGGGCTGGGCGTGAGCCGCGGCCGCTTGCCCGGCGCCAGCCGGCTGGGATGGCCCTCGGACGTCCAGGACTGCGAGCCGCGCGACGACGGGACCAGGCCGGTCCCCGGCACCACGGGAGACTCGGATGAGCCGTCGCTGGGCGTTGCCGACACGGTATTGCCCCAGCGATCGACCACGCAGATGTAGGACGTGTCGCGCGGCGGACTGGCCGGGACGCCTTCACGCCGCGGTGCCGCGCCGCCGCCCCGCTCGCGTCGCCTGACGCCGCCAGGGTCGCCGTGCGGCGGCATCTCCGGCGATGCCCGGGCCGGATCGATCAACGCCCGCCGGGCCGCGCCGTAGTCGCGCTCGAGCAGGGCCTCCAGCGGCACATCAACGTGCCGCGGGTCGCCGTAGAAGGCCTCGCGATCGGCAAAAGCCAGCTTCAGCGCCTCCGCCACCGTGTGAAGGTAGTCGGCACTGTTGTGGCCGGCCGCCTTGAGGGCTGGCGCATCGAGGATGTTGAGCGCCTGGCCGAGCACCGGCCCCTGGCACCAGGCGCCGCAGGTGTAGACGTCGGTTCCGGCAAAGCGAACCGATGGCGCGCGTTCGATCGGCGAATGGTAGTCGGCGAGATCCTGCGCCGTCAGCCATCCGCCCTCCTGCTTGTGGAAAGCCACGATCGCCTGGGCGATATCGCCGCGATAGAACGCGGCACGGGCCGCTTCGAGTCCGACCGCGCGGTCGCCATGGCGGGCGAGGCTGGCGGCTTCTTCGTCCACCATGTAACGCAGCGTGCGCGCCAGGTCCTTCTGCACGAACAGCGTGCCCACCTTGGGCGGCTCACCGCCGGGCAGGAAGATCGCCGTGCTGGAGGGAAACCTTGCATACTTGGCCTTGCGCACCGCGATCATGTCGGCCAGCAGCGGATAGACCGGGAAGCCCTCGTCGGCGAAACGGATGGCGGCCTGGGCAACCTCGCCGAACTTCATCGTTCCGAAGCGGCTCAGCGCCGTGATCCAGGCGTCCGGCGCGGCCGGAATGACCGTGCGCAGGATGTTTTCCGGAATGTGGCCGCCATTCTCGCGGGTGAGCCGGTCGGGATCGGTGGCGGCGGGCCAGTAGCCGAGACCGGCGATGGTCTGGACCACGCCGTCGGCCATGCGCAGCATGATCGGCGCCACGCCGGCCACGTTCACGATATCCGGTTGCAGGACGCCCAGCGCGATGCCGCCGGCGACCGCGGCGTCGACGGCGTTGCCGCCCGCCTCGAGGATCGCGAAGGCGGCATGGGCCGCGCCGTAATGGCCGGCCGCCACCATGTGGCGCGTGCCGCGCAGCGCCGGCCGTTGGGCGTATGTCTCTCCCTCGCTGCGCGTGCCTTCGGACATGGGTCGAAGCCTCTTCGGATAGAGCAACTATTGTGGACGGAAGCCGATGCGGCCCATCAGGTCAACCCCGCTGCGCATGGGGTCGGCCACTAACGAGTCATTTCCTCCCCAGCGAAGCTGCTACGGGGTGGACACATCGTCATTTCATTTGCCTCCCCCGTCATACGGGGGAGATGGCCCGCAGGGCCGGAGGGGGAAAGCTCCAGTCGAGTATCTGCAAATTTCAGATCTGGAATTTAGGAGGACCGTCTGTGGGGCCTTTCCCCCCCCCCCCCCTTTCGGGGGCACCTCCCCCGTAAGACGGGGGAGGTATGACTTCCGAGTTGTGTCGACTCCGTAGCAGCGAAGCTGGGGAGGTGGCGCCCTCATACGGCGACTGAGGGGGTCATGGATACTAGCCGTTGTGCTCATGACCCCTTCGGCCCTTCGGGCCACCTCCCCTTCGCGGAATCCGCGAAGGGGAGGAATGATGAGTCCACTCTAGCGCCCAAGCAGGTTGGATCGGAGGTTCGTGCGGAAGCTCGACCAGAAGCCGGGCTCGCGCGGGTGCCTGCGGCTGGCTTCCGACATGACGCGGTAGACGTCCTTCAAGGCGCGCCTGCTGGCCTCGACCTCAGGCTTCAACCTGGCGCCTTTCTCGCCCGGCACCAGGGTCAGCTCGCGGGTATGAAAGACTTCGAGACCCGGCCGGTGACCGATGCTCACGATCGACGTCTCGGGCAGCTCCTCGATCAGGAGCTTCATGACGTTCTCCTGACCGGTTTCGTCGAGCGCCGACGTCGCCTCGTCCATGAAGATCCACTCCGGCTTGTGGACCAGCACGCGCGCAAAGGCCACGCGCTGCTGCTCGCCGCCCGACAGGATGTGGTCCCAGCGCTCGGTCTCGTCGAGCCGGTCGCGCAGATGATCGAGGCCGACCTTGTGCAGCATGTCCTTCAGCACCTCGTCGGTGATGCCCTCCGGAACCTTGGGATAAAGCATGGCGTCGCGCAGCGTGCCGACCGGGAAATAGGGCTTCTGCGGCATGAAGGTGATGGCGCCCTTCGGCAGGTGAATGGCGCCCCTGCCCCACGGCCATACGCCGGCGACCGCCCGCATGATCGTGCTCTTGCCGCTACCGGACTGGCCGCGGATCAGCACACGTTCGGGGCGCCGGATCTCGATCTCCGCCTCCGCCACCAGCATCTCGCCGTCGGGGCGCGCGAGACCGAGCTTGCGCATGATGAGCGAATCCGATTCGGTGGGCTCATGCAGGGTGATGCGCTCGCCATCGCCTTCGACGCTTTCCTCCAGGTCGAGCAGCGCCATGTGCAGGTGCACGACGCGATCGGTCGAGGCGCGCCAGTCGGCGACCTTCGGGAAATTGTCGATGAGCCACGACAGCGCCCATTGCACGCTGGAGAAGGCCTGCGCAGTCTGCATCAAGCCGCCGAGCTGAATCTCACCGGCGAGGTAGCGCGGCAGCGCCACGATCAGCGGCACGATGGGCGCCAGATAGGCGAGCGAGCTGGTGAGCAGCGAGAGGTTGCCCTGACCGCGCGTCTGGACATGCCAGGCCGTGCGCAGATCGAACAGCGATCCGCGCAGCCGCTCGCGCTCGTCGTCCTCGCCGCGCATCAGGGCGATGCCTTCGGCATGCTCGCGCGCCCGGGTCAGGCCCGACCGGAAATCGGCCTCGCGGCCCTGGCGGACATTGCCGGCATGGATCAGCCCGCGACCGAGGGCATAGGTGAGCAGCGAACCGACCAGGGCATAGGCCACGGCGGCCCATACCATGTAGCCCGGGAGCTGGAATTCGACGCCGGCAAACTTGATCGGCAGTGTTCCCGACAGGACCCACAGCACGCTCAGGAAGGTGAAGAGCTGCAGGACACACTGCAGGAGGCTCTGGGCGAATTCGACGGCGAATTCGGTCGCCACGCGGATGTCCTCGGCGATGCGGCCGTCCGGATTGTCGACTTCCTCGGCCAGCATGCCGAGCTGGTATTGGCGGCCCGAATGCAGCCAGCGCTGGACGGTGATGCCGGAGAGCCAGCTCCGCCAATTGATCTGCAGCCGGCGCTTGACGTGGAGCTGGGTGGCGACGGCAACGCCCGCCGACACCACGATGACGGCGAGAATCCACAGCAACTCGAAGAGCCGCGCCAGATCGCGCTTCTCCAGGGCATTGAAGAAGTCGCGATTCCAGATGTTGAGCCACAGCGCGATCCCGACATTGGCGACGCCCAGCACCACCATGCCGGCCGTCAGCAGCCAGGCGACGAAACGATATCCCGGCGCGGTCCAATAACCGCAGGCGACGACGGCGAAGGCCCGTACGGAGCTGTGCGGCGTATCCAATCAGTCGCGGAAGCCCGGATCGATCCGGTCGAGCTTCCGCAGGAGCGCCGGCCAGTCGAGCACGCCGAACGGGCGGCGGACATGCGGCTGGTAATTCTGATAGGTCGCTTCGACCACCTGGGTCGGCACGTCGACCAGCTTGGTGTTGCACGACATCGCCGCGATCTGCGTCTTGCAGGAGAGCTCGAGGCGATGCATGGCGTTGAAGGTCTCGGGAATCGTGGCTCCGGTCGTGAGCAGGCCGTGGTTGCGCAGGATCATGGCGTTGTTGTCGCCCAGGCTCTTGACCAGCGCCGCCCGCGAATCGGTGTCGATCACGACGCCGTCATAGTCGTGATAGCTGATCTTGGCGAAACGCATCGAAGTCTGGGTGTTGGGCAGCAGGCCGCATTCCATGGTCGACACCGCCATGCCCGCCCAAGTGTGGGTGTGCATGACGCAGGCCACGTCCGGCTTGGCCATATGGATGGCGCTATGGATCACGAAGCCGGCGCGGTTGACGCCGTAGTCGAGGCTGCCGAAATCCGGCTTGGCGAGGATGTTGCCCTGATGGTCGATCTTGAGCAGGCTCGAGGCGGTGATTTCCTCGTAGAGCAGCCCGTAGGCATT
>JABCYT010000027.1 GCA_013290035.1 Alphaproteobacteria bacterium | reverse complement strand
GACGGCGCCGGCATAGTCGTGCTGCTCGAACAGCGCGTGCCCCCACTTGATGTACGCCGTCGCGTATTTGGGCTCGAGCTCGATGGCCTTGCGGTACTGCTCGATGCCGCCGGCAGTGTCGCCCTGTTCCCACAGAACGTCTCCCAGGTAGCCATGGGCGGACGCGCGTTTGGGCTCGAGCTCGATGACCTTGCGAAACTTCTCGCTGGCGCCGGCGTAGTCGTGCGCGCGGTAGAGCGCGTAGCCCCAGTTGCTGTAGGCGATGGCGAAGTTCGGGTAGAGCCTGGTGATCTTCTCGAAGGTCGCGATCGCATCGGCCTTGCGGTGCTGGTGATTCAACGACAGGCCGCGCATGTTCAACGCCCACGGCATGACGTCCGGATCGGCCGAGGCGATCAGGCGGGTGATCAGCTGATCGGCCTTGTCCCACTCCGCCGTCTCCTGGAAATACGCGGCGAGGACGACGCCGTCGAATTGCCCGACGATTGCGTTCCCGGCCAGGTCGAGAAGCTCGTCCAGATCCGCGCTCTTCTGAATGCTCGAGAATCGCTTGCCCAAATGCGTGAAGTGAAGCGTCAGCGCATAAGTCGATCGCATCCCGGCATCTTCCGGCGGACTCATGGTTATTTCGCCGGCAATGCGGTCGCCCTGGACCCCGAACGCACCGCGCAGCAGGGTCACGATGGTCTGGATGCTGACACTGGATGACGGAAGCCGAATGCCGGACGCGGCGGCGAACCGCCCTTCGCTGCCATATTGCACCCGATCCTTCGACGTGCTCGATTTGTCGTTGATGAAGCTGACGCGATCCATCAGCTTTTGCGCGACGGCGCTCCCCGTATAGCCGATTTCCTCGAGCGCCTTGGGCACCGAGATCGGCTCGATGACCAGCGTCCTGTCATAGGTCGCCTGGACGGTGACGAAGACCAGCGACACGACCAACAGCACGACGGACACATTGATCGTCAGCCGGCGCAGCTCGTCGAATGAACTGAGGAAAGGCGGCCTGTTGCGCCAGGCCCGGACGATCTTTTTCCACGGCCACGCGAGCGCCCGGCGGAAGCGGTCGGCCTTGTCGATGATCGAAGCCATGGACTGATCGCCGGGTTTCAGATGCATGCGGCGGCGGCGTGCGTCTGCCCGTCTACTGCCGCTTGTAGAGGTACGAATTGATGGTGACGCTGCCGTTCCGCGGCACGTCGGTGACGATCGTCCGGGGCGCGTTGCCACCCATCCGAATGATCAGCTTGTCGCCATCGACCGTATAGCGACCGGAATTTGGCGGGTCGTTTCTTTCCGCGCCATCGAAATCGAAGCGGGCGATATTTCCGCCCGGCACCTCGAGCTGGTCATAGTGGCAATAGACCCGGCCGTCGGCCGAGAAGAGGTAGTAGTGGAGCGCGTTGGTGAAATAGGAGGGGCTGCCGATCAGTCCCGTCATGTATTTCGACGCGACGGCCACGTAGAGACCGGCAACGGCGCCGCCGGCGGCCCGGCCCAGCGGCGGCGGCGCGCGTTCGGCTTCGACCTGCAGCGTGCCCGCCATCGCATCGACGACGGGGACGGCCATCTGCCAGCTCTGCGCGGTGCCGGCGGATACATCGAAGATCGCGGCCTGCCCGGCGGCGACGATGACCAAGCGAAAATGGGGCTTGGGCAGGCCGACGATGTTCTCGGCGAAGGTCGCCGCCAAGGCGAGCTCCGCGCCCGGGATGGCGACCGTCTGGAAGGTCGGCGGCACCGCGACATTCTTCTCCTGGTGCATGGGCGTGATCCAATCGCGCAGCAGCGTGGTCTGGAACAGGCTCTGAATATCGCCGTTGAACGGCCGGAATTGATAGACCTGCACCGATGCATTCATGCCGTTCAGCGAATAATCCTCCGGCGGCGCCACGGCCGAGCGATAGGCGTTCGATGGCGGCGTGTAGCGCAGTACCGGCGTCACTTGCTGGGTCCGGGCGTCCGTCACGGCAAGCCCCAACGACAAGAGGATCAGGAAAAACAAGCGCAGCATCGCCAGTCTCCCCGAATTGTGCGTCTCCATATTACCATAGGTTGCACAAAATTCAATCGATAAATCGCTGGTGGCAGCGTCCGCGCCCCTGCCCGCTCGCCCAGGATTCATGAGCGGCCGGCGGTTGGGGCAGCCCGGCCGCAAATCTGACATAACGGGCCATCGTGGCAGCAACCGTCGGACGCCCCATGGACGCCCAATCCGCAAGAGCCCAGTCCGCAAGAGATGTCTCGCTCGACTATCTTCGAGCGACACTGACGCTCATGGTGGTGGCGCATCACAGCAGTCTCGCCTACACCACCTTCGCTCGCGCCGACCCGGCGCACTACCTGGCCTCGACGGCACCCATCGTCGATCAGGGGCGCTGGCTCTTCCTCGATTATGCCGAGAACTTCAACGACGTGTTCTTCATGTCGCTGATGTTCTTCATCTCCGGGCTGTTCGTCCTGCCGTCGCTCAGACACTCCGGCTGGCCGGTGTTCGTGCGTCACCGCGTCATCCGGCTGGGTTTGCCCTTCGCCGTCGGCGTGACGACGCTGATGCCGCTCGCCTACTACGCGTCATGGCGCGCGGCCGGCCACCAGACGGGCCTCGTGGACTTCTGGCGCCAGAACATCACCTCCGACGGCTGGCCGCCCGGCCCGCTGTGGTTCGTCTGGATGCTGTTGCTGTTCGACATCGTCGTGGCGGCCCTGTTCGCCGCCTTGCCCCGGCGCCTGTCCGGCAAATCGCCGGAGGGCAGCCTGTTCAGGAAGCGCCCATTGCTGTTCGCCGGCGTCCTGGTGCTCGTCTGCGCCGTGGCGTACCTGCCGATGCTGGCGCGCTTCGGCTTCGGCGCCTGGGCGCCGTTGCTGACCAAGCCGTTTCATTTTCAGGTCAGCCGCATCTTTCTCTACCTGGTCTGGTTCCTCGCCGGAACCTGGGTGGGCGCAAGCGACCTGGAGCGCGGCCTGCTGGCGCGCGGCGGATCGCTGGCGCGGCACTGGCGCTGGTGGGTCGCGGGCTGCTTCGTCGCCTACAATCTGCTCGTCTTCGTGCCGCGCAGCCAAAGCCTGGTCGGCGGCCTCTCGGCGTTCGACAGGGGTGCCGTGGAAGCGGTGCTCTGGGTCGTCAGCTGCGTCGCGAGTTGCCTCGGATTTCTCGCCCTGTTTCGCGGCGTCGTTCGCAGCCGACGCCGCTGGATGGATTCGCTCTCCCGCAGCGCCTATGCGATCTACCTCGTCCATTACGTGTTCGTGGTGTGGATCCAGTTCGTCCTCCTGGGGCTGCCGATCCACGCCAGCCTCAAGTTCGTGGCGACCTTTGTCCTGGCAGTGCTGCTCAGCTGGGCGACGGCACAGGGGCTGCTCAGGATCCCGGGCGTGAGATACGCCTTGTAGACGTCGCGTGCCGGCCGAGTCACCCGCCGGCGCGCTCTGCTTTGGCCGGCAACACCGTCCAGCTGGCGAGGTCGAAGCGCGTGCCGGCCGTCAGGGCGTAATAGGGCTTGCCGTCGTGGGTGGCGCCATCGGTGATCAGGATGACGCTGCGGCCGACGACGGTCAGGATGTTCTGCTGGACCAGTGCGGCCGTGCCCTCGTCGATGCCGATGCCGAGCAATCCCGGATGCGCAGCCACCACCTTGGCCATGTCGGCCGCCCGACCGCGCGCCAGCACATGCTGGTCGATCGCGGCGTTCTTGACGTAGCCGAAGCCGCGTTCGTGACCCGGCGACATCATGGTGCCGTTGCCGTTCGGCGATCCGCGCACGAGGTAGGAGCCCTGGATGGTCGCGCCCGCCGAGGTGCCGGCGATCAGTCCGCCTCGATCGAGCACGGCGCGCAGTTCCCTTTCGGTCCGCGTGCCGCCATAGACATCGACCAGGCGCCATTGCCTGCCGCCCTCGAAGTAGACGGCGGTGGCCGAGCGCAGCGGCGCCACGAACGCCTCGCTGTCCGCCACCTTGCGGTCCCAGGTGTGCAGCCGGGTCATGGTCGCGTGCCAGCCCGCGAGGTTGTTGGGCGGCGTGACGTTGCTCACGTCTTCCGCCGCGGTCGGGATGTGGACCCATCGTCCGCCATCGCCGCCGCTCAGCTCGCGTCCGGCCCGTCCGATCTCCCCGCCCTGCTGGCCGCCGCCGATGATAAGCAGCGCCCCATTGGCTGGCCCCGCGGATTTCGCGGCCGGCTCGGCCGACGCGCGCGGCCCCGAAGCGCCCAGCAGCGCCGGCCAGAGCCCATTCGCCAGAAAGCTTCTGCGCAGCATCGTGTCCGCCCTTACCCACCCACGATGAAGCATCTTATCGGCTCAAATGCGGATTTCGATAGGGCTAGAGCCGGTCTCGGCCACGTTCCACTCGACGGCGCCGATCGCGTTGACCCGACCGGTCGCAACCGGCAACATCGGCAGGCTTCGGCTTTGTCGCTCATTGAAGAGGGGGAGAGACATGCAGCGAACATTGCTCCTGGCCGGCCTTTGCGCCGCCGCTCTGGTTGCCCAGCAGGCCCGGGCACAGGCGCCGGACATGTCGCTGGCGCGCCTCGATTGCGGCACGCCCAACCCGCCGACCGCCGTGAACCAGCGTTTCTCGGACACCTATGCCTACGGCGATCTGAAGCTTCAGCTCATCTACAGCTGCTATCTCATCAAGCACGGCGACGACTACCTGCTGTGGGATGCCGGCCATGCCATGACCACCCCCAACGTGGCCCCCAAGGTGAGCCTGGTCGATCAGCTGGCGCAGATCAATCTCAAGCCCGAGCAGATCAAGTATGTCGGCATCAGCCATTATCACGGCGACCATGTCGGCCAGGTCGGCTCGTTTCCCAAGTCGACGCTGCTGATCGGCAGGGGAGACTGGGACGTGCTGACCAGCGCCAAGCCGCCGGAAGGCGCCGTTGCCGCGCCGTTCGCCAACTGGATCAAGGGCGACGGCAAGGTCGAAGCGGTGCCGCTCGACAAGGATGTGTTCGGCGACGGCAGCGTGATCATGCTGTACACGCCCGGGCACACGCCTGGCCATCACAGCCTGCTGGTCAAGCTGCCGCAAATGGGCGCCGTGCTCGTCAGCGGCGATCTCGCGCACTTCCGCGAGAACTACGACAGCAACGGCGTGCCGACTTTCAACACCGATCGCGCCCAGTCGCTGGCGTCGCTCGACAGGGTCAAGAAGATCGTGGCGGGCGCCAAGGCGACCGTCATCATCCAGCATGACGCGCGCGACCTCGACAAGCTGCCGGTCTTCCCGGCTGCGGCAAAATAACGGCGCATCGACCGGTTGCGGCGGCGCGGGCATCGACAATGCCGTCGCCGATTACGGGCCTGGAATTGAGGCCTCGACAGGCCCTCGCTTTAGGCGCACGGCTGCGCTTTCCCGATTGAGCAACTCAAAGCGACGTGCGCAAGCGCGTAGAGTAGCCAGCATGCGCACCACCGAGACCACGGTCACGTTCCGGCATTCCTTCGTGCTCGCCGGCCAAGAGGCGGAGCAGCCGCCCGGAACCTATCGTCTGGTGACGGAGGAAGAACAGATCCCCGGCTTGCCTGTTGTCGCTTTCCGGCGCACGGCGACGCTGCTGCATCTGCCTGCGCTGTCGACAAGCGGCCCCCATCAGGTCGTGTCCCTCGCGCCGCAGCAATGGGCGGCCATCGTAGCGGCGGACCGACGCGGGTTCGCGCCGTGACGATCCCGCCGGCGGTCAGTGACGGTTCAAGTCTTGCCTGAAATGCCGGCGGATATTGGCGTCGGGTTGCCGGCGCCCCTCTCGCTGCCCGGCTCGGGCAGCAGCGCCATGCTCAGCTTGAACACCAGGATGAACAAGCCGGCGGCAAGCAGCGCAAACATGAACCCGAATCCAAGTGACTCATCGGGCGTCGTCCACGCCCACAGGATGCCCATGGCGCTCGCGATCATAAGGACCGATCCGATGGCGGCAAAAAGGCCCAGGACGATTTTTTGAACCGGCGTATTCATCTCAACCCTGGGGCACAGCGGCAGGTCCGTCCGCGCGGTGCTGCAAGTGCCGGGCGAAAACGCCGGCATCGCTGGAGGTCCGGCGGCGGGCGTTGCCGCCCTCGTCGGTCAGGATCTGCCTGAGCGTCGTGCGCGCGCGCGAGACGCGGCTCTTCACCGTGCCGACCGACACACCGGAATGCGCGGCAATCCTGTCATACGAATAGCCCTCGAGCACGGCAAGGAGCAGCGTTTCGCGCTGGCAGCTCGAGAGGACACGGAAGGCCTTCTTGAATTCGCGCATGACGATGCCGCTTTCCTGTCGCGGCTCGTGCGACAGCCGGCTCGCGATGGCGTCATCCAGGGGCACAGTCGGACGCAGGCTGCGCAGGCCGGAAATGAATTCGTTGCGTTGAATGCGGAACAGCCATCCCGGGAAATTCGTGCCCGATTGAAACGACTTGCGGCCAACCAGCGCTTTCACCACGGTTCGCTGCACCAGATCGTCGGCGCGGTCGGGTTCGCCGGTCAGCGACAGGGCGTAGACACGCAGCCGTGGCAGTATGGTCTTGAGATCAGCGTGAAAGTCGCCAGTCGTCGCCTGCTGGATGGACATGGGAGTCCCCCGTGGTTTTTTGGTTTTCGTGCTTCGGTTTCAGGAAAATTAGGCGCCGGCGAACCGGCTTGGCGCCCTGCGATGTGCCGCCAACAAATCATACATGGTGTTCGATCGATCGATTTGCGAGCTCTTTCGGCGACGGCGACCGACCGCCCGACTTCAGGCGCTTGCTTTACGGAAAGGTGCGTTCCGCCGGGGCGTGGATTCCGTTGTAGTCGCGGTAGTATTCGGACCTCGAGCCGTAGTTGTAGGTGGCCGGATAGCTGTAGCTGGCCGGTGAATTGTAGCCATAGCCGGCGGGATAGGCGTTGTAGCCCGCCGGAGAGTAGTAGGACTGCGAACGGCCGTAGCCTGGGTAGTACGGATCGCCACAGCCGGCGAGTGCCACGGCAAGCGCGGCCGCGGCGGCGATGTAACTGACATATCTCATGGATGGTCTCCTTCAACGAATACAACGAAGAAGGGAGGCCACCCGTTGCCGAACGATCCCATTGTCACGCTAACGTGCGGCGCTGACTTATCTCCCTGATGTTCCAAACGGAACATCCGCAACCACGGAAAGCGCCTATGAGCCGAGTCGGGAGGGCGGTCTCATGCGACGCAATCCGACCTCGGTCTCCGCTCTGTGGTTGTTCCTGTTGTCATCCCTATGGGGGCGCAACAGGCTCTTGTCCTTGCGCCTCCGGGCGAAAAGAAATGACGCTCGCGCGCGACGACCGAAGAAAAGCGAGGTCCGCCCTCAGTTCTAGCAGATATCGCTTGTCAGTCAGTCAAAGAGCACCATCTCTCTTCCAGCTGTCGCGTCGCGCGCGCCAGGCGCCCGCGCCAAAGCCAATCATCCGGTGGACCCATGCGCGACTGGCTCGTACCGCCCGTCCTCTTTCCGCTTTTCCTTTTCCTGTTGATCGTCGGCTACGCGATCGTGCGGGCGCCGACCTGACGGCCGCGCTCCGGCCCTGAAAGGACTCGCCATGAAATTTCCAACCAATACCAAACCCATGGTGTGGGGCGCCGTCGTCGGCGCCGTGGCCTGCATGATCGTCGGCTTCAGCTGGGGTGGCTGGGTGACCGGCGGCACCGCCCGCAAGGATGCGGCAGCGGCCGCGCACGACGCCGTCGTGGTGGCGCTGGCGCCGATCTGCGCCGAGCGGTTCCGCAGCCAGGGCGACGCCCCGGCCAAGATCGCCGAGCTCGCCAAGGAGAGCTCGTGGCAACGCGGCAACGTCATCGAGAAGAGCGGCTATGCGCTCATGCCCGGCAGCAAGACGACCGACTCCGACGTCGCGCGTGCCTGTGCCGAGATGTTGGCGACGCCGCCCACTCCCAAGACCTGACGACTTCGCTTCGCAAGCGCCGCCTAGCCGCTCACGAAGGTGCTCGAGATCCCATCACCCGTTTTGCTCAACGGCGCTTGGCGAATGATTTCGGCAAGATCGCGGGCCGAACGCGCGTCCAGGCTCAGGGTCAGCGCCGCACTCACACGGTAGACTCCCAGGGCGAAGGCTTGTCCGTCCTTGGTGACGTAATTTTCGAGCCAGGCTTTTTGTAGGGCAAGGGGAGCGGCTCGCAGCTTCTCCGCATCGAGCAGGCCAAGCACTGACATTTTTCTATAGAACCCGGGATTCTGGGCCTCGAGAAATTCCCGATCGTCCGTCAGCAGCCTGTAGTCGATCTTCGCCGAGAGCTTCTCGAACTGCGCGAACTTGGCGTACGGGCCGTGTTCGAGGAGAACCTGGACATGCTCCGCCATGTACAGTCCCGCGACAGGCCGGGTGAGAACCTGTTCGACCACGGCGCCTTCGTCCAAATCCCATTCGCGCTGGAGCAGGCAAAACAGCAATCGCGGGCTGATCTGTTTCTGCAACGCGACAATCCCCTTCAGCGCCTGAGTCACCGAGTGCACGTCATCGCCGTTCACCTTGACCTGCTGGTAGTGCTCGGTGAGAAGGCTGGAGATCTGCAAAAGCTGATCGTAGATCACCCATTGGTAGACTTCGGTGGGATAGCGATCGCGCGCACGCTCCGCCCTGAAGCGGTCGATATGCTCGAGGTGGTCGGGATTGCCGGCGTCGAGCCTGGCCAGAAGTCGGTCGAAGGTGGCGTCGAACGCGCCATTCAATTCCTTCTTGAGCTGCTGCAGCAGCAGGTCGCCCACGTCGATCGTGGAATAATTCACCTTTTTCTGCGCCACTTTTTTCCAGTTGGCGGCGAAGCTGTAGGCGGACTCACGCACACGATCCGCCTGCACATAACCATTTCCCCGGGAGTCCACCGCGAAATAGGTTCGTGCCAGGTCGCTGCCGAAGCTCATGTGATAGGTGAGAAGGTCGTTCAGGATCACATCGCCCATGGTCACGAGCGACGTGCCGTCGACATTCGAGCTCTGCTCGTCTTCGATGGTGGTGATGCGGAAACCGAAATTCGCCTTGTCGCTCCCAGCTGCAGGCAGCTGCCCGGGGAAAATCAGAGTCGGCGAGAGCCGCAGCCCCTGCGGGCCCAACCGTTCGTTCAGTAGTTTGCGCGCTTGAGCATCGACCAGGCCATCGCGAATGGCCGCCAGCTGGCGGACGCCGCCCAGTTCTTGCGGCAGAGCACACAGCGACAGATCGGACGGGCAGTAGGCCCGACGGAAATCCCCCCAGCGTTTGCCGGCTTCGCGCCAATAGTCCGCTTCTTCCCGAGGGCGGCTGATGATCCTGTCGTAGATGATCTCGACCAGACGCTTGAGGCTCGTCACTTCCCTCGAGGCAGCCGCGCGGTCGCGGATTTGAATCCAGTTCTGAATATCGAAAATCTGGACCGGACTGGTGTCTTCATAAGCATGTGCGCCGCAAAACGAAGCCATCAGCGACCATAAGACCAGCGCCTGAATAACCGCTCTGATTTTCTCGCTCACGGCCCCCCACTGGATTCACGCCCCGGAGATTGGGACAGCCCGGCTGTAAATCTGACATAACATGGCTCCATGGACACCACCCGCCTGAAGCCTTTCATCGAGACCTTCTGGGAAGACTCGATCCTGCCCTCGATCACGGAATACATCCGCATCCCCAACAAGTCGCCGGCCTACGATCCGCAGTGGGTCGAGCACGGCTACATGGAAGACGCCGTGAAGCTGATGGAGAGCTGGGCCCGTCCGCAGCTCGACGGCTTTGCCGGCGCCACCCTGGAGGTCGTGCGCCTGCCCGGCCGCACGCCGCTCTTGTTCATGGATGTGCCGGGCGACAGCGACGACACCGTGCTGCTCTACGGCCATCTCGACAAGCAGCCCGAGATGAAGGGTTGGTCGGAGGGGCTGGGCCCGTGGCTGCCCGTGCTCAGGGACGACAAGCTCTACGGTCGCGGCGGCGCCGACGACGGCTATGCGATCTATGCCTGCCTGTGCGCGCTCAGGGCCATGCGCGAGCAGAAGGTGCCGCGCGGCCGCTGCGTCATCATGATCGAGGCCTGCGAGGAATCCGGCAGCTACGACCTGCCCTACTACGTCGACCACCTCCTCGCGCGCATCGGCAAGCCGTCGCTCGTCGTCTGCCTCGACTCGGGCTGCGGCGACTACGAGCGGCTGTGGCTCACCACCTCGCTGCGCGGCATCGCGGCGGGCACGCTCACGGTGCGCGTGCTGACCGAGGGCGTGCATTCGGGCGACGCGTCCGGCATCGTGCCCTCCTCGTTCCGCATCCTGCGCGGGCTCTTGTCGCGCCTCGAGGACGAGGCCACGGGCGAGATCAAGCTGTCCGACCTCTATGTCCAGATCCCGCCGCAGCGCATCGAGCAGGCCAAGGAAGCGGCGCGCATCCTCGGCAGCGAGGTCGACGGCAAGTTCCCCTTCGCCGGATCGACGCGGCCGATGCTCGACGACCGGGGCCAGCTGGTGCTCAATCGCACCTGGCGGCCGCAGCTCGCCGTCACCGGCATGGACGGCTATCCCGCGCCGGGCGATGCCGGCAACGTGCTGCTGCCCTACTCGACGGCCAAGCTCAGCCTGCGCACGCCGCCGACGCTCGACGCCCCGGCCGGGGCGCGGGCGATGAAGAAGGCGCTGGAGGCCGATCCGCCCTATGGCGCCGAGGTCGCGTTCGACGCCGGCGAAGGCGGACAGAGCGGCTGGCACGCGCCGCCGCTGGCGCCCTGGCTCGAGAAAGCGGTGGCGCAGGCCTCGCAGGAAGCGTTCGGCCAGCCGGCGGCGTACATGGGCGAAGGCGGCACGATCCCCTTCATGGGCATGCTGGGCGAGAAGTTCCCCGACACCCAGTTCGTCATCACCGGCGTGCTGGGGCCGCACTCCAATGCGCATGGGCCCAACGAGTTCCTGCACATTCCGACGGGCAAGAAGGTCACGATGGCGGTGGTGCGCCTGATCGCGGCGCATCACGGGCGGGCAAGATCCGCAAGATGAACCCACACCCCGCCTCATCCTGAGGAGCCACGCGAAGCGTGGCGTCTCGAAGGGTCGGCAACGCGCACATACTGTGGCCCACCCTTCGAGACGCGGTCCTTTGGACCGCTCCTCAGGGTGAGGTAGTGTGGTTTCCACGACCCAGCCTGGAGATGGCAAGCCGGGCCTGACAGGGTGTCGGCATGAGCCTAGCCAAACGCATCGTGATCTGCGGCGGCGGCGCGATCGGCGCCGCCATCGCCTTTTTCCTCGGCCGGCGCGGGGCCGAGGCCATCGTGATCGAACGCCACGAAGTGGCCGGCGCGGCGTCGGGCAAGTCGGGCGGCTTTCTGGCGCTCGACTGGTGCCGCGGCACGCCACTCGACCGGTTGGCGCGGCGCAGCTTCGCGCTGCATGCCGAGCTCGCCGACGAACTTGGCAATCCGTGGGGCTACCGGCGGCTGGAAACCTTTGGCGGCCAAGCCGTCGAGAGTGACAGCGCGCGTGGCCGGAGCCAACGGCCGTGGCTGTCGGCCAAGGTGGCGATCACGGGCCAGCTCGGCGCGCCGCAGACGACGGCGCTGGTCGAGCCGCGCGCCTTTACCACCGGCCTGATGCGCGCCGCCGAGGCCGAGGGCGCGGCGCTGCGGCAGGGCACGGTCGTCGACCTGGTGCGGGGGCCGACGGGAGCAATAGGAGGCGTCGTTCTGGACAGCGGCGAGATCGTCGAGGGCGACGCCGTGGTCATCGCGCTGGGACCGTGGTCGATCCTGGCGACGCGCTGGCTGCCCCTGCCCGCGGTGTACGGCTACAAAGGCCACAGCCTGGTGTTCCGGACCGGCGAGGCCATTCCGGCGGAAGCGCTGTTCCTCGAGTACCAGGAGGCCGGCGGCGAGATCCTGACGCCCGAGCTGTTTCCGCGCGCCGACGGCACGACCTGGGTGTGCGCGGTCTCGGGCACCGGCCCGCTGCCGGTCGATCCCGCCGAGGTCGCCGCCGACGACGGCGCGCACGCGCGGCTGGAGGCGATGTGCCGGAATATCTCGCCGGCGCTGTCCGCAGCGACGATCGTGGCGCGGCAGGCGTGCTTTCGCCCGGTGACCGAGGACGGGCTGCCGCTGATCGGCGCGGTGCCGGGCCTGGACGGCGCCTACGTGGCGACCGGCCACAGCGTCTGGGGCATGCTCAACGCGCCGGCGACCGGCGAGGCGATGGCCGAGCTGATCCTCGATGGCCAGGTGCGCCAGGTCGACCTGGCGCCGTTCGCGCCCGGGCGACTGCGGACGTTCGACCCGGCGCGGCTGCGCGGACGCTGAGCCCCGAGCCGGACGGTGCGCGTCCTCAAGGGATGTCGCCGATCTTGTTGAAGGAGACGCCGACGCGCCGGCCGCCGCCGATCACGTGGTGATACTGGCCGTCGTCGAAGCCGGCCGGCAGGCTGAAGGTGATGTGGACCGTGCCGCCGGCAGGGAGGTCCTGCCCCGTCACCAGCGCGCCGCCCGACGACGTCAAGGTCGCGGTCCCGTCGATCGTGGTTCCCGACAGGGTGTAGGTCCCGTGGTAGCGGGCGCCGGATATGTCGATGCCGATGACGACGCCCTTGCCGATGTACATCGCGCCATGACCGTTGCCGGCAACGCCTTGGTACCGCATTTGGTAGAGCGCGCTCATGGAGGCTCCTGGGTGGGTTGGAACAACGAACGCTTACGCCACCGGACGCGAAGGCCAATCGGCAGAAGGCACTAGGGCTCCTTCTTGGCAAGCTTGATGATCGCCGTGGCGAGCAGCGCTACGGCGCGGAGAAGCTCACGATCGCCTTTTCCTTCATTCTGCAGCTTCATCACCAAATTGGTGGCCTCTTCGGCGCACCACGTCGCGTCGATATATTTGCCGTCGGGCATCTGGGACCTCCCTGTCAGGAAATCGAACATAGCCCCGGCGCCACACCCCGCGATAGATCACTTTCGACAGGCAATGCCCGCTTGCCAAGTCCGCATCGCGGGCCTGGGACGGCGCCGGCGCATCCTGCGGTGCCCGCCGCGTCGTTTTCGTGCCAGACTGCCCGACATGCAGCACCACGAAGTCATCGTCGTCGGCGCAGGCGTCGCCGGCATCTACCAGATCAAGCGCCTGGTCGATCTCGGCATCGACGCCACCGTGCTCGAAGCCGGCGGCGACCTCGGCGGCACTTGGCAGTGGAACCGCTATCCCGGCGCGCGCTTCGACTCGGAGAGCTACACCTACGGCTACTCCTTCTCGCGCGAGCTGCTCGACGAATGGCACTGGAAGGAGCGCTTCTCCGGCCAGCCCGAGAACCTGCGCTACCTCAGCCACGTCGCCGACAAGTTCGGCCTGCGCCGGTACATGCAGTTCAATTGCCGGGTCGAGGCGGCGCACTACGACGAGGCGCAGAACCTGTGGCATTTGCGCATCGACGATGGGCGCAGCGGCGACGGGCGCGAGCTCACCTGCCGCTTCCTGATCCTGACC
>JABCYT010000026.1 GCA_013290035.1 Alphaproteobacteria bacterium | reverse complement strand
GGCCGCCGCCGAGGGACGCTTCGCGCTCCAGGTCTGCACCGATTGCCGGGCGGCGATCTACCCGCCACGCGATGCCTGCCCGCGTTGCCTGTCGCCGCGCATTCCGTTCGAGGAGGTCGCCAACGGCGGCACACTGCTCGCCGAGACGACGATCCGAACCTCGATCGATGTTTATTTCCGCGAGCGCATGCCGTGGCGTGTAGGCGTCGTGGCGCTCGATTGCGGCCCGTCCATCGTCACCCATCTTCATGGCGATGCGCGCGAAGGCGAGCGTGTTAGGATGGCTTTCAAACTGGACCGCAGCGGCCAGGCCGTGGCGATCGCTCTGCCGGAACGAGATACGCCCAACATGTCCGACGACCCGGAATGGCGCGAATTGACCTGCGATCCGAAATTTCGCCGTGTCTTGATCACCGACGGCCGCAATGCCGTCGGCCAGGCGATGGCGAAAGCCTTGTCCGATGCGCAAGCCGGCATCGTCTTCGTGGGCCTCGCCGATCCGTGGAAGCCGTTTCCCGGCGAGCAGGCGCTGCGGCGGATCGAGCGGGTCGAGATCGTGCCGCTGGACATGACCGACAGCGTCTCGGTCGACGACGTCGCCGGCGAGATCGGCGCCCGCGTCGATATCCTGATCAACACAGCCGAGCATGTCCGGGCGGGCGGCATGATCGAGCGCAAGGGCCTAACCGTCGCCCGCGAGGAAATCGACATTCGCTATCTCGGGCTGATGCGGCTCGCCCAGGCCTTCGGCCCGACCCTGCGCGCGCGCGGCGCGGACGGCATCAATTCGGCGGCCGCCTTCGTCAACCTGCTCTCGGTCTATGCGCTCATGAACTGGCCGGCCTATGGCGCTTTCTCGGCCACCGAGGCGGCCTGCTTGTCGGCGGCGCAATCGCTGCGCGCCGAGCTGCGGCCGGGCGGCGTCAAGGTGATGAACGTCTTCTTCGGACCGCTCGAAACCGAATGGTATCAGACGGTACCGCCGCCCAAGGTCGCCCCGGCCGCGCTGGCGGCCGCCACGGTTGACGCTCTGCGGCGCGGCCTGGAGGACGTGTTCGTGGGCGACGTTGCCCAGGACATCCGCACGCGCCTCGCCGTCAATCCCAAGGCGGTCGAGCGCGAGCTCGGCTCATGACGGGAGGCGAGACACCAATGGATCCTCAAGGCCTGCTGGGCTTTGCCACGGCCGTCGCCAACGGCAGCATCACGGTGATCGATCTTAGCCATACCCTGACGCCGGATTTCCCGACCATCGTGCTGCCGCCCGAGCTCGGCCAATGCGCGCCGTTCCGGATGGAGGAAGTCTCGCGCTACGACGATCGCGGGCCCGCCTGGTACTGGAACAATCTGTCGATGGGCGAGCATACCGGCACCCATTTCGACGCGCCGATTCACTGGGTGTCCGGCAAGGACGTGCCGAACAACTCGGTGGATACGATTCCGGTATCGGCCTTCATCGCGCCCGCTTGCGTGATCGATATCAGCAGCCAGGCCGCCGGCAATCCCGATTACGAGCTGACGGTTGCCGATATCGAGGCGTGGGAACGCCGGCACGGCCGCATTCCGGCGCGCAACTGGGTGCTGCTGCGCACCGACTGGTCGAAACGGGTGGGCCGCGACTACGTCAACATGGCCGACGATGGGCAGCATTCGCCCGGACCGTGCCCCGAGGCGGTGCGCTGGCTCGTCGATCAGCGTGACGTCCATGGCTTCGGGACCGAGACCATCGGCACCGATTCCGGCCAGGCCAACCATTTCAACCCGCCGTACCCGGCCCATTACTACATGCACGGCAAGGGCCGGTACGGCCTGCAATGCCTGACCAACCTCGATTTGTTGCCGCCGACCGGCGCCGTGATCGTGGCGGCGCCGCTCAAGATCCGCAAAGGGTCGGGCAGCCCGCTGCGGGTTCTCGCGCTGGTGCCGCGCCGCGAGGCGACGGCGTGAGCGAACGCGAGACTGCGATCGTTACCGGCGGCGGCGCGGGGATTGGCGCCGCCATCGTCAAGGAGATGCTCGACCGCGGCTTCGAGGTCTTTTCGCTCGCGCGCGAGAAACCCGCGTTGCGTCATCCGCTTCTTCACGCCGTCGAGATCGATCTGCTCGACGCGCGGGCGACAAGCCAGGCCGCCGTCGAAATCGCCGGCCGCCACGCCATCACGCATTTCGTCCACAATGCCGGCGTGACCCGGCACAAGCTCGTCGACCAGGCCTCGGCCGAGGACATACGCGACCTCGCGCAGCTTCATCTCGGAAGCGCCCTCATCCTGCTGCAAGCCTGCCTGCCCGCGATGAAGCAGAACAAGTTCGGCCGGGTGGTGATGATCTCCTCGCGCGCCGCGCTCGGCGCCATCGGCCGCACCGCCTATTCCGCCACCAAGGCCGGGATCGTCGGCATGGGAAGGAGCTGGGCCCTGGAACTCGCGCCGTTCGGGATTACCGTGAACATGGTGGCGCCCGGCCCCGTTCAGGGGACCGCCATGTTCCACGAACTCATTCCGGCCGGCGGCGACAGCGAGGCCGCGCTCACCGCGGCGATTCCGATGAAGCGGCTCGGCCGGCCCGAGGATGTGGTGAACGCCGTGATGTTCTTCGCCGCGCGCCAGTCCGGCTTCATCACCGGCCAGGTTCTCTATGTCTGCGGAGGGTTGAGTGTCGGCTCTGCGGCCATCTGAGGGGCTGCCGCTTTTTCCCGCCGGCGAACGCTGTCTGCCGTCGATGCTTCGGCGGCAGGCGGCGAAATTCGGCGCCAAGACCCTGGTTCAAGCCGGCGAGCGTCGCTGGAGCTTCGCCGAGACGCCCGATGTCGCGGCGCGGGCGGCGGGCCGGCTCGCCAAGGCCGGCATCGGCGTCGGCGATCGGGTGGCGCTGATGTGCTCGAACCGCGCGGAGTTCATCGAGATCTTTCTCGGCTGCGGCTGGCTCGGCGCCGTCCTGGTGCCGATCAACACCGCCTCGCGCGGTGCCCAGCTGCAGCATATCCTGACGAACTCGGGCGCCCGGTTGCTCGTCATCGAAGCGGAGCTCCTGGGGTCGCTCGATTTCGTCGAACTCGATGCCCTGCCGCTGGAAGGGATCTGGCTGATCGATGAGCCGCGCGACGGCGTCTCGCCGCCGGCCTTGGCGCAGTTCCTGCCGGCGCTTGGAACGGCGGTGGCGGCGGCGCTGCCGCGTCCCGACGATCTGCTGGCGATCCTCTACACGTCCGGCACGACGGGGCTGTCGAAGGGCGTGTGCTGTCCGCAGGCCCAGTATTTCTGGTGGGGGCATCACACCGCGCATCTGCTCGATATCGGCGAGCAGGATGTTCTGTGCACCACCCTGCCGCTGTTCCATACCAATGCGCTCAACACTTTTTTCCAGGCGCTCATCGCCGGCGCGACGGCGATCTTCGAGCCGCGCTTCTCCGCCTCCGGCTTCTGGGACGGCCTTGTCCGCAGCGGCGCCACCGTCACCTATCTTCTGGGGGCCATGGTGCCGATCCTGCTGTCGCGCCCGCCCGGCGCCGAGGAGCGCCAACACCGCACGCGTGTCGCATTGGCGCCCGGCGTGCCCGGTCACTTCCTCGACGCGTTCGTCGAGCGCTCGGGCATCCGTTTGCTCGACGGCTATGGCTCGACGGAAACGAATTTCGTCATCGGCACGAAGATCGATCGGCAGCGCGCCGGCTACATGGGCTGCGTCTGCCCGGGTTTCGCCGCGCGTGTCGTCGATGCCGATGGCCGCGACGCGCCGGATGGCGAACCCGGCGAATTGATCTTGCGCGCCGATGAGCCGCTCGCTTTCGCCAGGGGCTATTTCGCTGCGCCGGACAAGACCGCAGAGGCGTGGCGCGGCGGCTGGTTCCATTCCGGCGATCGGGTGATCCGCGACCGCGACGGCTATTTCAAGTTCGTCGACCGGCTCAAGGACGCGATCCGCCGGCGCGGCGAGAACATCTCGTCCTTCGAGGTCGAGCAGGTCCTGCTGAGCCATCCCGAAATCGCCACGGCGGCGGTTTTCCCCGTCCAGTCCGAACTCGCCGAGGACGAGGTCATGGCGGCCATTGTCCGGCAACCCGACAGCCGTCTCAGCGAGGTCGATCTGATCCGCTTCTGCGAGCCACGCATGCCCTATTTTGCCGTCCCGCGCTTTATCGAATTTTGCGAGGCATTGCCCGCGACCGAGAACGGCAAGATTCAGAAGTACAAGCTGCGCGAACGTGGCGTCACGCCTCGGACCTGGGACCGCGAGGCTGCCGGCATCAAGATATCCCGTCGCTAGTGCGCATCGAATCAATTCTTCGCTGCCATACTCCGGGCGACGTCGGCGGCGCTGATCCCTTCCAGCGCCAGGCTGTATCCGACGCCTTCGTCAATGATCCGGCGCAGCTTCTGGGTCAGTGCGATGCGCGTGTAGCGGCTGGTGAGCGGGGGCAGCACCGCGATCTGGTCGGCGATCTCGTGCGCGCGGGGCAGCAGCCGGTCGGCGGGCACGATCTCGTTGACCACGCCCCAATCCTTGGCCGTCTGGGCATCGAGCTTTTGCCGCGTCAGGATGAAATAGCGGCCGCGGATCGAGCCGATCACCTCGGGCCACAGGAGGTTGACGCTGTCGCCGGGGACGATGCCGAAATCGAAATGCGGCTTGTCCTGGAACACCGTTTCCGGAGTCGCGATGACGATATCGGTCAGCAGCGCATATTCGGAATGCAGCAGCACCGGGCCGTTCAAGGCCGTGATCATGGGCACCTCGATGTCGAGGATGTTCATCAGTACCTTGCGACCTTCGCGCAGGATCTTGTCGTAACCCTGGGGTGAGAAGAAATCGAAGCCTTCGGCCTCGATCGTGTCCATGAACACCTCACCCGTGCCCGTGAGGATGACGACGCGGTTGTCGCGGTCCTCGCCGATCGCATGGAACAGATCGACGAACTGCTCGTGCGTGTGGCCGTTGAAGACCAGCCTGCCCCCGTTGCTGTGCAGCGCGACCTGGAGGACACCGTTGTCCTTGCGCTTGAGATGCGCGTTGGGAAACGCATCACGGTACGCCTCGAACTTCGTCATGTTCTTTCTCCTCGATTAGGGCGTGTACTCACTTTGTCTCAGATCGCGGTCATGCCGCCGTCGACCGGGAGGTCCACGCCGGCGATGAAGCTTGCTTCGTCAGAAGCGAGGAACAAGGCGGTCGATGCGATCTCGTCAGGACGGCCGAGCCGCCCGAACGGGACGGCTGCGGCGAACTGGGCGCGGGCCTGGTCGGCCCCTTCCTTGGTCGGCGCCTGTTGCTCGAAGATCGACGTGTCGATCGGGCCGGGGCTGATCGCATTGACCCGGATGCGACGGTCCTTCAACTCGGCCGTCCACGTGCGGACGAAGGAGCGGACCGCCGCCTTGGTGGCACTGTAGGCGGTGAAGCCGGGGATCCCCTTGCTCTCGGCGATCGATGTAATCACGATGATCGCTCCGCCGTCTTTCAGGAGCGGGAGGGCCTTCTTGACCGTGAAAGCCAGCCCCCGAGCGTTGATCGCAAAGACCCTGTCGAAACGTTCCTCCGTGGTCTCGGCGAGCGGCTGGGGGTCGAGGATACCAGCGCCGGCGAAGAGGATGTCGAACTTGCCTTTTCCCTCGCCGACCTTCGCGTAGAGCCTGTCGAGATCGGCGAGGTTTGAGACATCGCCCTGGATGGCCGTGACATTGCGGCCGATCTCGGAGACGGCCTTGTCGAGTTCGGCCTGGCGGCGGCCGGTGATGTAGACGAACGCTCCTTCTTCAACGAAGCGCTTGGCGGTGGCGAGACCTATCCCGCTGCTGCCGCCTGTGACGACGGCGACCTTTCCTTCAAGTTTCGGCATCGAGGTGTTCTTTCTTTCGAGGTCGGACGGCCGGTATCGGGCGTGCCGCAGGACGACGGTCCGTTGCCTGATGGTGGCGGGTGCAGTAGCGCGCGACCGGTAACGTGACCTCAGGGCGAGGGATGCGGCAGACGCCGTGTAGCGATAATCTCCATTCCTGGATGGAATGAGCATGGACCGACTGGCGGCAATGCAAGCTTTCGTCCGTGTGGTGGAAGCCGGGTCATTCTCGGCCGCCGCGCGGGCGCTCAACATGGGTCAGCCCGCGATCTCCAAGACGGTGGCGCAGCTGGAGGCGCGCCTGGGCGTGCGCCTGCTGATGCGCTCCACGCACGGTCTCGCGCCGACCGAAGCCGGGCAGAGCTTCTATGAGCGCGCCAAGCGGTCGATCGAGGAAGCCGACGAGGCCGAAGCGGTGGCGCGCGGCGCCGGCAAGGGGCTGACGGGGCGCCTGCGGATCAGCGCCGCCGTCACCTTTGCGCGGCTGCACATCGTACCGCACCTGCCGAAGTTCCTCGGCGCGCACCCCGGTCTCACCATGGACGTGGTGCTCGACGACAGGATCATCGACCTGATCGAGGAGGGCGTGGATGTCGCGCTGCGCATGGGCCCGCTCGCGGACTCGACGTCGCTCTCGGCGCGAAAGCTGGCATCTTGCCCCCACCATGTGCTGGGGACGTCAGCCTATTTCGCCCGATCGGGAGTGCCGGCGACGCCCGCAGAGCTCGCCGGCCACGCGGCGGTGATCTACAGCCGCGAGGGCGCCGGCACATGGTGCTTTCGCCAGGGGGCGACCGAAGTCTCAGTCACCGTCTCAGGGCCGCTGCGGATGAACGCGGCCGAGGGCGTACGCGCCGCCGTATTGGCCGACATGGGCCTGACCATAACGTCGTCATGGATGTTCAGTCCGGAGCTGGAGTCAGGTGCTGTGCAACGGGTGCTGACGGACTGGTCGCTGCCGCCAATGGACCTCTGGGCGGTCTATCCAACCGGCCGCATGCCCAGCGCCAAGGCGCGCGCCTTCGCGGCATTTGTCGAAGCGGAGTTGACGCGGGCGTCATCAGAACCGGGCGCCGTCACTGTCACTCCGAGTGAAGCGACGCGCCTTTAGGTCGCGGCGACCGGATCTTGCTCTCCGGCAGCATGGTGTGAGCAAATTTCTTGCTTCCGCAAAATGAGTTCGGGCAAATGAACTCCCATACGATTACCTCCAATCTCCTGCGCATGGAGGAACGGGATGGATCGCCTTGGCACCATGGAAACGTTCGTTCGTGTCGTGGAGACGAAGTCATTCTCCGCAGCGGCACGCGATCTCAAGATTGGCCAGCCGGCCGTGTCCAAATCCATCGCGCACCTGGAAGAACGGTTCGGCGTGCGGCTGTTGATGCGTTCGACGCGGGGCCTGACACCGACCGAAGCTGGCCAAGACTTCTACGAACGCGCCCGCAAGATCATTGACGAGGCACGCGATGCAGACATCGCCATCTCGAGCGCTGCCGCAGGCTTCACCGGTCGCCTGCGAGCCAGTGCCGGCGTGACGATCTCACGCCTGCACATCGTGCCCCGGCTCCCTGTCTTCCTCGATCAGCACCCGAACCTCGTGCTCGACCTCGTCTTGAGCGACAGCACGGGTGACCTCATCCAGGAGGGCGTGGACATATCGTTTCGCACCGGGGTGCCGAACGATTCCTCCGTGATCGCGCGCAAGGTCGCGACAAGCCGTCGACTGGTTGTCGGAACGCCGGCTTTCTTCGAGCAAAGCGGCGTTCCGAAGGCGCCGAGCGACCTCGCTCAACTTTCCGCCGTGATCTATACGATGGAGCGGGCGGGCGGCGGCGACACCTATACCTTTCGCCAGGGTGCCTCCGATATTTCCGTCACCTTGTCGGGGCGGCTGCGTGTCAGCGCCGCCGAGGGGGTGCGGGCCGCGGTTCTCAGCGGCCTGGGCTATGCGATCGCCTCGGAATGGATGTTTGCGCCGGAGCTTGCATCCGGTGCGGTGCGCGCGGTCCTCCCCGACTGGAACCTGCCGTCGCTCGATTGCTGGGCCTTGTTTCCGACGGGCCGGATGGTGACGGCCAAGGCGCGGGCTTTCGCAAATTTTGTCGAAGCCGAGCTCGCCAGGCCTTATTCGACACGCGAGCCCGGTTGACGGGGCTCGCCCGCGCTTGCCGCCATCTGGCCGACCGTGAACGGAAATTCTCCGTCGTACCTGTCATTGCTGCCCTGCGGACAAACCGTCCACCGCAGCACGTAGGCGCCTGGTGTCGGAGTCTGGATCCTCGCGAACAACACCTTGGGTGAGGCTTCCAGGCGAGGATGTATGGTTTCGATGACCTTGCCGTTGAGGACAAGGAAAAGCGTCGACCGCTCGTGGCTGATGGGCCGATCGAACTGGAGCAATACTTCGGTGCCGCGTTCGCCGATGGTCACGCTTTCCATTCGAAGAGGCCGTGGCGTGTCGCGGTCGGCCGCCTGGGCATGCGCCTGAAAGCCCAGCAAGCACAGAACGGCAAGAGCAATGGCTCGGGAATGTTGCGCCATCGTGACGGCCTCCATCGAGAGGATGAGACGGGCAAGATAGGCGCAGCCTGGCGTGCGCATAGCTGGCTTGAGGGAATAGAACTTATTCCCGGCCGCGCCTCGCCGGGCATCCACCTTCATTCCCGACGGGAATAATTCCTATCCGTTCGAGTGGTCTGCCGCGCCGAACGCGTTCGCTGCATGTTGCGCCCAGAACCCTGGACGGAGAGTCGCATGCAAGACGGCAAAGTCGAAGTCCCGTACGGCAGTCCACGAGAGACGACAACAGCGGGCGACGCCCTGCTGAACATTCCCGTCAATCTGCTGACGAAGGCGATGGCGCGTCTCGGCCTTCTGACGAAGGATCTCGACTACCATCTGATGCGCGCCGCGATGGTGCTCATCTTCCTGCTGTTCGGCTACCAGAAGTGGTTCGAGTATGAGGCCCAGGTGCTGATCCCGTTCATCAGCAATGGCCCGCTCATTTCCTGGATGTATCCCGCCTTCGGCGTTCGCGGCGCGAGCCGGTTCCTGGGCGCGTCGGAATGGACATTCGGGGCGCTGCTGTTCCTTGGCTTCTGGAACAAGCGGCTGGGTATCCTGGGTGCCGCCGGGTCGTGCGTCACCTTCCTGTCGACCGTCAGCATCATCCCCTTCATGCCCGATGGTTGGGCGCCCTCGGCCGGCGGCTTCCCTGCCATGGTGGGCAACGTGCCGTTCCTGATGAAGGACGTCGTTCTCTTCGCAGCGTCATTCTATCTGCTGAAGCAGGATGTCGAGAGGGTGATGGAATCACGGCAAGCCACGACACGTTAGCCGCGAAGGTCGAAGACGGAGGATGCAATGCCCCAAGTAGAAACTTTCCAGACGGTGATTCTCGGCAGCGGACAAGGCGGCAAGCATCTGGCCTGGCATCTGGCGCAGACGGGCCAGCGCACGGCCGTGGTGGAACGGCAATGGGTGGGAGGCTCGTGCCCCAACGTGGCCTGCATGCCCAGCAAGAACGAAATCTGGAGCGCCCGGATCGCCCATCTGGCAAGCCATGCCGCCCAGTTCGGATCCATGAACGGCGCCGTCAAGACGGACATGACAAGGGTACGACAGCGCAAGCGCGCCATGGTCGACCGCGAGGTCGCCTTTCACCTCGACGCCTACAAGAGGAGCGGCGTTGACCTGATCATGGGGACCGCGCGGTTCGCGGCGGCCAGGACGATCGAGGTCCGATTGAACGACGGCGGCACGCGCCTTCTCGCGGGCGATCAGATCGTGCTGAATGTCGGAACCCATGCGGCCATCCCGGACATTCCCGGCCTCGCCGCCGCCCAGCCGCTGACCCATGTCGAGGCGCTGGAGCTCGACTATGCCCCCGCGCATCTGGTCGTGCTGGGCGGCGGATATGTCGGCATCGAAATGGCCCAGGCGTATCGCCGCTTCGGCAGCCGCGTCACCGTCATTGAACCGGGACCGAAGATCATCAGCCGTGAAGACGTCGACGCCGCGGATGCCGTGCAGCGCCTCCTGAGCGATGAAGGCGTCGGGTTCCTGGTGTCCACCCAAGTGCTCAAGGTCGACGGAGAGAGTGGAAAGAAAGTGACCGTGACGGTGCGCTCGGCCGCCGGCGAACGGACGATCGAGGGCAGCGACATACTCGTGGCGGCAGGCCGCATCCCCAACACCACCGGCATCGGTCTCGAGGAGGCCGGCGTCGAGCTCGACAATCGCGGATATATTCGTGTGAACGAGCGGCTGGAAACGACCGCGCCCGATGTCTGGGCCATCGGCGAATGCGCCGGCAGCCCGCAGTTCACCCACGTCTCGGTCGACGACTTCCGCATCGTCAGGGACAACATGGCCGGCGGCAAGCGCAGCACGCGCGATCGGCTGGTGCCGCGTTGCCTGTTCACCGAGCCGCCGCTTGCCCATGTCGGACTGAACGAACGCGAGGCCGAGCGGCAAGGCATCGCGGCGCGCGTCGCCAAGCTGCCGATGAGCGCCGTGTTGCGCACCGAGGCGACCGACGAAACGCAGGGCTTCATGAAGGTCATGGTCGGCGAAGACGACGACCGCATCCTGGGCTTCACCATGCTCGGCTCGGAAGCGGGCGAGGTGATGGCGGCCGTGCAGATGGCGATGCTGGCAAGGACGCCTTACCCGATCGTGCGCGACGCGGTCATTACGCATCTGACCTTCGCCGAGGGGCTGGGGCCGCTGCTGTCGAATGTGGCGCCCCGGCTGGCGATGAATGCCTCGTAAAGGAGCGGAAATGCGCAGCAGGACCAGGCCCATTCCCAAGGCGGATGTATCGGCGCCCCTGTCCGTGCGCCTCACCGTCAACGGCCGGCCGCGCACGATCGCGGTCGAGCCGCGGACGACGCTGCTCGACGCTCTGCGCGACATGCTGGCGCTCAGCGGCACGAAGAAGGGCTGCGACCGTGGCGAGTGCGGCGCCTGCACCGTGCATATCGACGGACGCCGCGTGCTTTCCTGCATGACCCTGGCGGCGATGCAGGAGGGCCGGCGGATCACCACCATCGAAGGGCTGGAGGACGGCGGGCGGCTCCATCCCGTCCAGGCGGCCTTCGTCGAGCATGACGGCTTTCAATGCGGCTTCTGCACGTCGGGCCAGATCATGTCGGGCGTGGCCATGATCGAAGAGGCAAAGGCCGGCTGGCCGAGCGCCGCCACGGCCGACGTGGCCCGCTCCCTCACCCTGGCGGACCTGTCGAACGCCGAGATTCGCGAGCGCATGAGCGGCAATCTCTGCCGCTGCGCCTGCTATCCCAATATCGTCGAGGCAATTGCCGAAGCGGCGACGGGAAGGCGCTGACCCATGCATCGGTTCGCCCTGTCGCGCGCCGGCGATGCGGCGATGGCCATCGCCGCCCATGCCCGCGATCCGGCGCTCGCTTTCATTGCCGGCGGCACCGACCTTTTGGGGCTGATGAAGGACCGTGCCGCGCTGCCCGAGCGGCTCCTGGACATCAACGGTTTGCCGGACATGGCGCGCATCGAGGCGGTGCCCGACGGCGGCCTGCGCATCGGCGCGCTGGCCCGCATGAGCGACGTTGCGGCCGACGTCGAGGTGCGACGGCGCTTTCCAGTGATCGCCGAGGCGCTGCTGTTTGCCGCCTCCGGCCAGTTGCGCAACATGGCGTCCATCGGCGGCAACATCCTGCAGCGCACGCGCTGCCCCTACTTCCGCGACGGCGACGATCTGCCCTGCAACAAGCGCCGGGCGGGTTCGGGCTGCGCGGCCCTGCGCGGCCTCAATCGCAACCATGCGATCTTCGGCTGGTCGGAAGCCTGTGTCGCCACCCACGCCTCCGACGTGGCGGTAGCGTTTGCGGCGCTCGACGCCCATGTCATCGTGCGCGGGCGCAGCGGCGAGCGGTCGATTCCGTTCGGCGATTTCCACCGCCTTCCCGGCGACACGCCGCAGCGCGACACCGCGCTCGAGCGCGGTGAGCTGATCGTCGCTGTCGAGGTGCCGGCGCAGGAAGCTGGGCGGGCTTCGCATTACCTGAAGGTTCGCGACCGGCAGTCCTACGAGTTCGCGCTGGTCTCCGCGGCGGCTGCACTTGCGACCGACGGTCGGCGCATCCGCTCCGCGCGACTGGCCCTGGGCGGCGTGGCTCACAAGCCGTGGCGGCTGACAGCGGCCGAGACGGCCCTGCGCGGCGCGTCGCTGGACGATGTCGAGGCACTGAAGTCGGCGATCGCCACGTCCTTCGCCGATGCAAGGCCGCTCGCCGGCAACGGCTTCAAGGTCGAACTGGCCCGGCGCGTCAGCCTGCGCGCGCTGCAGAGCGCAGGAGCCCGCGCATGACCGCCATTGGACAGGCCCTGTCCCGCGTCGATGGATGGCTGAAGGTGACCGGCGCTGCCCGCTACACCGCCGACGTTCCGGTCGCAGGCGCCGTGCACGCCGCCATCGTCCACAGCACGATCGCCCGCGGACGCACGGTGTCGATCGACACCGCCGCGGCGGGGGCGGCGCCCGGCGTGCTGGCGCTGTTCACCCACCGCAACATGCCGCGCATGAACCCGACGCCCAAACCCTGGAGCCATCTGCATCCGCATGGGCAGTCCTATCTGCCGCTGCAGGACGACGAGATCCACTATGCCGGCCAGCCGATCGCTCTGGTCATCGCCAAGACGCTCGACCAGGCGGCCCATGCCGGCACCTTGATCAAGGTCGCGTACGACGCGCAGCAGCCCATCGTGTTCGGGCTGCAGACGGCGCGGGAAGCCGTCGATCCTCCGCAATTCCTGTGGCCGGTGGCCTCGTCGGTCGGCGATGCCGACAAGGCGATCGCGAGTGCTGCCATCAGGATCGAGCGCACCTATGCCACGGCCGATCGCCATCACAACCAGATGGAGCCGCACGCCACGACGGCGATGTGGGACGCCGCCGGCACGCTGACGCTCTATGAAACCACCCAGCACATTTTCGGCGTGCGGGAACTCTTGGCCATCGTGCTCGGCCTGCCGCCGGAGAAGATCAATGTGGTATCCCACTTCCTGGGCGGCGGCTTCGGCGGCAAGGCCTATGTCTGGCCCCATACTCTGCTGGCGGCGCTTGCCGCCAAGGTCCTGGAGCGGCCGGTGCGCCTGCAGCTCACGCGCGCCCAGATGTATTCCATGGTCGGCCATCAGGCGGCCACCATCCAGACGATCGCGCTGGGCGCCGACAAGAACGGCAAGCTTCTGGGCATCCGCCACGAGAGCATTTCGCCGACGCCGGTGTTCGACAACTACATCGAATATGCCGCGCTGGCGACGCGCTCGCTGTGGGCTGCGAGCGGCGGCATCGCGACCAACCACAAGATCGTTCATGTCAATCGCAACACACCGACGGCCATGCGCGCGCCGCACGAGGCGCTGGGGCATTTCGCGCTGGAAAGCGCGATGGACGAGCTGGCGTACGAAACCGGCATCGATCCGGTGGCGCTGAGACTGCTGAACGACACCGCGATCGATCCGCTGAGCGGCCGGCCGTTCTCCACCCGTGCCATGCGCCGGTGCCTGACCGAGGGCGCGGCGCGCTTCGGCTGGGAGAAGCGGACGCCCGAGCCGCGCTCGATGCGCGACGGCCGCTACCTGGTCGGGCAGGGGATGGCCGGTGCGATCTACACGCACTGGCGCTGGCCGGCCAAGGCAAGGGTCACGCTGACGAGCGACGGCTCGGCGCTGGTCGAGGCCGGCATGCACGATATCGGCACCGGCACCTACACGGTGATGCAGCAGGTGGCGG
>JABCYT010000025.1 GCA_013290035.1 Alphaproteobacteria bacterium | reverse complement strand
TGGCGCTCGGTGGTGGCGCGCGTGGCGAACGGATCCTTCCAGCCGATATAGTCCCAGTAGTCGACGTGGTAGGATAGCGCCACGATGTCGGTGCGCTTGGCCAGGCCGCCGAGATAGGCATCCGACGGCGGACACGAACTGCAGCCCTGCGACGTGAAGAGCTCGACCGCCCATGGCCCTTCGGCAGTAGCGCGCGCGTGGGCCGGCTCGGGCTTTCCGCCGATCATTGTTGCGCCGGCTGCCGCAGCGGCACCGACCAGCAGCGAACGCCGCCCGGGAACTAAAAACTTCGTCATGACTGCAAGATGCGCGCGTCGCGGTCTTCCTGCCAATCAACAAACGGTTAGGTGGCGGTCACGAACGAACACGCTGTTGCTGGACTCAAGTGAAGTAACATTATAACAATTCTTCGATGAATATCCGTGTTTCGCCCGGCACCACCCTGCTGGCCATGAGCGCATCGGCCCGCATCGCGGCGGCACTCGGCCTCGCGGCGTTGTTGTGGCTCGCCGCCTGGTGGGCGCTGTGACGGCGGCGCTCCGTCTGCTCGACCTGACGGTAAGCTACGACCGCCATCCGGCCGTGCATCACGTGTCGGCCGAGATCCCGGCGGCCGAGATGACAGCCATCGTGGGCCCCAACGGCGCGGGCAAGAGCACGCTCCTGAAGGCGCTGCTGGGGCTGGCGCCGCATATCGAAGGCCGCATCGAATGCACGGCCCGGCGCATCGCCTATCTGCCGCAACAGGCCGAGATCGACCGCTCCTTCCCGATCTCCGTGTTCGACACGGTGCTGCTCGGCCGCTGGTCGCGTTTCGGCGGCTTCGGCGCGGCCAAGCCAGCCGACATCCACGACGCCCGGCATGCCATCGAGGCGGTCGGGCTTGCGGGCTTCGAGCGCCGGCCGATCGACACGCTCTCGGTCGGCCAGTTTCAACGTGTGCTGTTCGCCCGCGTGCTGCTGCAGGATGCCGACCTCGTCTTGCTGGACGAGCCGTTTGCCGCCATCGATTCCAAGACCGTCGCCGACCTGATGGTGCTGATCCAGCGCTGGCGTGCCGAGAAACGCACGGTGGTCGTGGTGCTGCACGATCTCGAGCAGGTCCGGCGCGACTTCCCCAATGCCCTCCTGCTAGCGCGCGAACTGGTCGATGCCGGCCCGACGGCGCGCGTGCTGTCGGCCGACAACCTGCTGCGCGCCCGCGCCATGGCCGAGGCCTGGGACGAGCATGCCGATGCCTGCGAAGTGCCGATGCGGTTGAGTGCGTGATCTACGACACGCTCATCGAGCCCTTCGCCGATTTCGGCTTCATGCGGCGCGCCCTGGTGGCGAGCCTGGCGCTGGCCGTCGGCGGCTCGTCGATCGGCGTGTTCCTGATCCTGCGCCGCATGAGCCTGATGGGCGACGCGCTCTCGCATGCGCTGCTGCCCGGCGCGGCCCTGGGCTTCCTGCTGGGCGGCCTGTCGCTGCCGGCGATGAGCCTGGGCGGCTTTTTGGCCGGCATGGCGACGGCCCTGGTATCGGGCGTCATCGCCCGTTTCTCCAGCATGCGCGAGGATGCGAGCTTTGCCGCGGCCTATCTCACCGCCATGGCGGCGGGCGTGCTGATCGTGTCGTTGCGCGGCTCGGCGGTCGACCTGATGAACATCCTGTTCGGCGCCATCCTCGCGGTCGACGACACCGCGCTCATCCTCGTGGTCTCGACCACGACGGTGACCTTGGTCGGGCTGGCCGCCATCTACCGGCCGCTGGTCGTGGAGTGCTTCAATCCGGGCTTCCTCGCCGCCATGGGCATCAAGGGCTCGCTCTATCACTATCTCTTCCTGGCACTGGCCGTGCTGAACCTCGTGGCGGGCTTCCAGGCGCTGGGCACGTTGATGGCGTTGGGCCTCATCCTGCTGCCCGCCGTCGCCGCCTCCTTCTGGGCGCGCGAGGTCTGGTCGATGACCCTGATCGCAGCACCCATGGCTTTCGCGTCGGCCGCGATCGGCCTTTTGGTCTCGTTCCATGCCGGCCTGCCGTCGGGGCCGGTGATCGTGCTGTTCGCCAGCCTGTTTTTTCTGGGCTCGCTGCTGCTGGGCGCCCGCGCCTCGGTGCGCATGCGGCTGTCGCGTGCCGTTCACTTGCGCGGGTAGGATGACCCGCTAGGCTCGCGCCCGTCGCGGGAGGAAACCAAGAATGACCGCTCAGCCGGTGCCAGGCGTCACGCTCAAGACCGCCAAGGCGAACAACATCCACATGCGCTACGCCGAGATCGGCAGCGGCCCCCTGGTGCTGTTCTGTCATGGCTGGCCGGAGAGCTGGTACTCGTGGCGCCATCAGCTCACGGCGGTGAGCGCGGCGGGCTTTCGCTGCGTGGCGCCCGACATGCGCGGCTACGGCGGCACCGAAGCGCCCGAGGCGATCGACCAGTACACGCTCCACCACCTGGTGGGTGACATGGCCGAGCTGGTGAAGGGCCTCAGCGAAAAAAACGGGGGCGAGAGCCGGGCCACGATCGTCGGCCACGACTGGGGCGCGCCGGTCGCCTGGCACGCGGCCTTGTGGCGCCCCGATCTATTTCCCGCCGTCTGCGCCATGAGCGTGCCCTATGCGCCGCCGGGCTATGTCGACATCCTGAGCGCGCTCGAGAAGCTCGGCATCAACGACTTCTACCTGCAGTACTTCCAGAAGCCCGGCGTGCCCGAGGCCGAGCTGCAGCAGGACATTCGCAGCGCCCTGCGCCGCCTCTACTTCACCGCCGGCGGCCAGCTCGAAGATAAGGGCAAGGGCTTCGCCCGCCTGACCGGAGGCACCTTGCTCGCCAACACGGTCGATCCGCCGACTCTGCCGGCCTGGCTCTCCGAGGCTGACCTCGATTATTACACGCAGGAATTCGCGCGCACCGGCTTTCGCGGCGGCTTGAACTGGTACCGCAACCTGCGGCGCAACTGGGAGCTGGGTGGCCCGTGGCGCGGTCAGCCGATCCGCCAGCCCGCGCTGTTCATCGCCGGCAGCCGCGACGGCGTGCTGCGCTTTCCGGCCGCCCAGTCGCAGCTCGACGCCTACCCGCAAACCCTGCCCGGCCTCGTCGGCAGCCATATCATCGACGGCGCCGGACACTGGGTGCAGCAGGAGGCGCCGGCCGAGGTCAACAAACTGTTAATCGACTTCCTGAAGGGCCTGTGATGGGCTTCGGGCATCTGGAGGCGCCGATGATCCGTCTTCTCGTGGCGATGCTCCTGCTTGCCGGGCTTGGCGCCTGCGCCACGCCCGCCAGCTATACGTCGATGGTTCCCGAGCTTGCCAGTGGCGAACTGGGCCCCGGCCCCGCGCCGTCCTATCGCGGGGCGATCACCGTCGCGTCCGTCGGCATCGGCACCGACACGAGCACGCCCTGGAGGTCGCGGATCGGCAGCGCCGAATTCCAGGAAGCGCTGGTGCGGACGCTGACGCTCGCCGGTCTGGCGAGCGCTCAGAGCGGACGCTTCCGCCTCGACGCCACCCTGCTGTCGTTGGAACGGCCCTATGCCGGCTTCGCGATGACGGTCACGGCGTCGGTCGCCTATCGGCTGACCGACACGGCAACCGGCGCCGTCGTCTACCAGGAAACGCGTACCTCCCTGGGCACCGCCACCTTGAACGATGCCGTGCTGAACGAGAACCGGCTGCGCATCGCCGACGAGCGGGCGCTGCGCGCCAACCTCAGAAAGCTGATCGAGGATCTCTACGCGCTGCCCGATCGATCACTGGAGCGGCCGCTCACTTCTTCTCGTCGAACTTGAGCGCCGCGCCGTTCATGCAATAGCGCTGGCCGGTCGGCTTGGGCCCGTCGGGAAAAACGTGGCCGAGATGGCCGCCGCATTTCGCGCAGTGCACCTCGGTGCGGGTCATGAAGTGACTGGCGTCGCTGGACGTCCCGACCGCGCCCGACATCGGCTGCCAGAATGACGGCCAGCCGGAACCGCTTTCGTACTTGGTCGCCGCGTCGAACAGCGGCTGGCCGCAGCCGGCGCAGTGAAACGTGCCCGCCCGCTTTTCATTGTTCAGCGGGCTGCTAAAGGGGCGCTCGGTGCCGTGATCGCGCAGCACGTGATGCTGCATCGGGTCGAGCTCCTTCCTCCACTCGACGTCGCTCTTCTGGACGGTATGGGTGTCGACTTTGCGGGTCATGATGCCTCCGATGTGGCGATGATCCGTCTCTACACAAGGGTGCGCAGCTCGGCCGTGGCGACCGACAGCATGGCAAGATCGAGTGCGTCGGCCGCCGCCAGATCCTCTTTCAGGAGCCGGTCGACGCGATCGAGCGCAAGCTTGCGGGGCTCGCTCCAGCGCGCCAGGACCGCGTCCGGATCGGCGGCGGCGCCCGCGTCCGCGGTCAAGAACCCGGCGCGCAGCGCGGAGGCCAGGAGATCGGCGTGCAGCGTCGCCAGCTCGTCCTGCATGGCGAGCGCCGCCTGGGCCGGCCACTGGCCCTCGCGCGGCAGCTTCTGCGCCGCCGTCGCCAGGGTGGCGAGCGACAGCCGCTCGCCCATGCGGAAATAGACGCGGGTCGCGGTCTCGATGCTGCAGCCGTTGGTGCGCGCGGCCAGCATCAGATCGCCGGCGCCGGCCAGCGTCTCGAGCGCGGCCGCGCGGCGGGCGATACCGGCCGGCGCGCCCATCGCCTCGAAAGCCGCCGCGCGCTCGGCCAGGGCAGCACTTTCGGCGTCGCCGATCACGGCGGGCGGCAGGTCGCCCAGCGCCGCCACCGCGGCGCCCAACTGCTCGGTCGCCGCCATGGTGTCGAGCGGTTGCGGCAGACGCCGCAGCGTCCATTGCACGGCCCGTGTGAGAAAACGCTGCGAGGCCACCAGCATGCGGATCTGCGCCTGGGCCTTGAGCGCGGGGTCGAGCGCTTCGATGTCGCCCCACAGGTCGCGCAGCTTCCAGGCATCGCGCACCACGGCGAAGGCGCGTGCGATGGCGGCGGCCGGCGCGCCGGTGCGCAGGCCGATATTGCGCACGAAGGTCGGCCCGCAGCGATTGATCAGCGAGTTCATGACCTGCAGGGCGGCGATCTCGCGGCGCAGCCGATGGGCGCGGATCGCGGGTTCGTACTTCTCCTGCAGCGCCGTCGGGAAATAGCGCAGCAGCTCGCCCTCGAGCAGCGGGTCGTCGGGCAGGTCCGACTCCAGGATCTCGTCGTTGAGGTCGATCTTGGCGTAGGCCAGCAGCACCGAGAGTTCAGGCCGGGTGAGATACTGGCGGTTCTGGGCGCGCGTGCGCATCTCGACCGTGCTGGGCAGGAATTCGACGGCGCGGTCGAGCCGGCCCTGGCGTTCCAACGCGCGCATGAAGCGCTCCAGGCGGTCGTGCTCCTCGCCGGCCAGGTCGGCGGCGACGCTGATCGCCTGGCTCTGCTGGTAATTGTGGCGCAGCACGAGGGAGGCGACCTCGTCGGTCATGGAGAAGAGCAGCGGGTCGCGATCGGCGCGTTTCAAGAGGCCGCGACTGATGGCTTCGCCGGTCGCGATCTTGATGTTGACCTCGTGGTCCGAGGTATCGACGCCGGCCGAATTGTCGAGCGCGTCGGTGTTGATCTTGCGCCCGCCCAGCGCCGCCTCGACCCGGCCGCGCTGGGTGAGCGCGAGATTGGCGCCCTCGCCCACCACGCTGGCGCGCAGCTGGTTGGCGTCGACCCGGATGGCATCGTTGGTGCGATCGCCCGCATCGGCCTGGCTCTCGCTGGAAGCCTTCACGTAGGTGCCGATGCCGCCGAAATAGAGCAGGTCGACCGGCGCCGCCAGGATGGCGCGCATCAGGTCGACCGGCGTCATGCTGGGCGACTCGATGCCCAGCACCTGCTGCGCTTCGGCGGAGAGCGCAATCGACTTGGCGGCGCGGTCGTAGATGCCGCCGCCCGCCGACAAGAGCGACTTGTCGTAGTCCATCCACGACGAGCGTGGCAGGTCGAACAGGCGCTTGCGCTCGGTCCAGCTCGTCGCCGGGTTGGGCATCGGGTCGATGAAGATGTGGCGATGGTCGAAGGCGGCCAGAAGCTTGATGTGGCGCGACAGCAGCATGCCGTTGCCGAACACGTCGCCCGACATGTCGCCGACGCCGGTGACCGTGAAGGGCGTGGTCTGGATGTCGTGGCCGAGCTCGCGGAAGTGGCGCTTCACCGATTCCCAGGCGCCGCGCGCGGTGATGCCCATCTTCTTGTGGTCGTAGCCGGCCGAGCCGCCCGAGGCGAAGGCGTCGTCCAGCCAGTAGCCGTATTCCTGGGCGAGCGCATTGGCGATGTCGGAGAAGGTGGCCGTGCCCTTGTCGGCGGCGACCACGAGATAGGGATCGTCCGAATCGTGGCGCACGACATGGGCCGGCGGCCGCACGCCGCCCTCGGCGTAGTTGTCGGTGATGTCCAAAAGGCCGCGGATCAGGGTCTGGTAGCAGGCAATGCCTTCGGCCTGGACCTGCTCGCGCGTGCCGCCGCCCCCTTGTGCGTTGATTGGCGGCCGCTTGACGTAGAAGCCGCCCTTGGAGCCGACCGGCACGATGACGGCGTTCTTCACCATCTGGGTCTTCATCAAACCCAGGATCTCGGTGCGGAAATCCTCGCGCCGGTCGGACCAGCGGATGCCGCCGCGCGCGACGCGTCCGCCGCGCAGATGAATGCCCTCCATGCGCGGGCTGTAGACGAAGATCTCGACCAGCGGCCGGGGCGCCGGCAGATCGTCGATGGTGCGGCTGTCGATCTTGAAGGAGATCCAGTACTTGGGCGCGCCGTCCGCGTCGGTTTGCCAGTAGTTGGTGCGCAAGCTGCATCGCAAGGCATTGAGGAAGCGCCGCAGGATGCGGTCCTCGTCGAGCGTCGCGACGGCTTCGAGCGCGATGGCGAGCCTGGCTTCGATGGCGTCGATCTTTTCCTTGCGCTTGTCCGACGAGGCCTCACCCAGAGCGGGGTCGAAGCGCGCCATGAAGAGATCGGCCATCAGCCGGGCGATCGCCGGATAGGCCGTGAGCGCGCGCTCCATGTAGTCCTGGCTGAAGGCGATGCCGGCCTGCCGCAGGTACTTGGCGTAGGACCGCAGGATCGCCACCTCGCGCCAGGCGAGCCCTGCGCCCAGCACCAGGCGGTTCAGCCCGTCGCTTTCGAGGGCGCCCGCCCACAATTTGTCGACGGTTTCGATGAAACGCGGCCCGACGGCTGCGAGATCGACCGCCGACTTGTCGATGGTCTCGACGGTCAAGACCTGCAGGGCGATCGCCTCTGCGCCGGCGGCCTGCAGCAGGAACGGCACTTCGCTCAGGACCCGCAGACCCAGATGTTCGGCCGGCGGCAGGATATCGGCCAGCGCGATCGGCTCCCGGGGATGGAACAGGCGCAAGGTGAAGCGGTGCAGGGGCGAGCCGGCGTCGCGGTCGAGACGCACGCCGAACGGCTGGCCGCCGAGGGCCGCCTGCAGCGGCCCGAGGTCGGCCATCGCCTGGTCGGCACCGAAACTGTCGCGATAGATGGCCGGGAACCAGTCGCGCCAGCGGCGGGCGGCGGCGCGGCCGTCGACCTCGCCAAGGCTCGCCTGCAGGGCGGCGCGCAAGCGGTCGCTCCACGAGGTCGCCGCCTCGACGAGCGCCTGCTCGAGCTCGGCGAGGGCGGGCGTCGGCGTGTCGTTGGCCTCGAGAGTGAGCGTATAGAGCGACTGGGCGAGCGCCGAGTCGCTGCTGATCGAAGAGGCGACCGACGTCACCTTGCCGTGCCATGCCTGCTCGAGGATGGCGGCGAAGCGATCGGAGAGCGCGGCGTCGAAGCGCTCGCGCGGGGCGAACACCAGGCAGGTCGCGAAGCGGCCGACCGCGTCGCGACGCGTGAACAGCGCCACCCGCCGCCGCTCCTGCAATTGCAGAATGCCCAGCGCATGGTCGTAGAGCGTGTCTTCCTCGATCTGGAACAGCTCGTCGCGCGGATAGGCTTCGAGGATCGCCAGCAGCGCCTTGCCGTCGTGGCTGTTGGCGTCGAGGCCGGAGCGCCGCAGGACGCCGTCGACCCGGCCGCGCAGCAGCGGCACGTCCTGCACCAGGGCATGGTAAGCGGCGGACGTGAACAGGCCGACCAGACGCCGCTCGCCGGTCACCCGTCCGTCGGCGTCGTAGGTCTTCACGATCACGCAATCCATCGGTCCCATGCGGTGGACCAGCGAGGGGCGGTCGGTCTTGATGATCAGGATGTTGTGCGGGCCGCGCGCGAAGCGGGCCATCGCCTCGCCGCCGCCGAGGCCGGCCTCGAACAGCCGCACCTCGTCGCGGCGCAGGATGCCCAGCGCGGAGCCCGGGATCATCTCGTAGCGCAGGCCACCCGGCTGCGCGGCATCGTCGAGGTAGCGGTAGCGGCGATGGCCGAGGAAGGTGAAATGGTTGGCTTCCAGCCAGCGCAGGAAATCGTCGTACTCGGCGAGGTTGGGCGAGCGGCCGGGCGCGAGATCGGCGATGGCGTCGAGGCAGGCGCGCCGCAGCGGCCGCCAGTCCTCGACCGCCAGCCGCACTTCGGACAGCACGCGGGTCAGCGCCGTGGCGAGCTCGTCGAGGGCGGCGGGATCGGCCTGGCGGTCGATCTCGATATGCATCATCGATTCGGATCGCGTCCGCTCGCCGGCCTCGGCCGCGATGCCCAGAAGGTCGCCGTCGAGATCGCGCCGTACCACCATCACGGGATGCGCCAGCAGGTGGACGGCGATCTCGCGGCGATTGAACTCGTTGGTGATCGAATCGACCAGGAACGGCATGTCGTCGTTGACGATCTGCACGATGGTGTGGCGGCTTTCGAAGCCGTGGTCGGCGATGGACGGATTGAACACCCGGACCTTGGCGACGCCGGGCAGGCGGCGGCGGGCGAAGGCGAGCAGGGCGGTCGCCGCCTGGGCGCGCTGGTCGGCCGGCGCCGCCGCCAGGTCCTTGTCGGAGACACGGCCGAAGACGCGGCGGGCGAAGTGGGCCGCTTCCTCGCCGCCGCCGGTCTGCAGGGCGGCGGCGCAGATGGCATCCAGCCCGTAGACGCGCGGCGCCAGTGCGATGGCCATGATGCTGTGTTCCTCCCGGCTGGCGGCCGTCAGATGTTGCCTACGACTGTGTCAAATCCAGCGTCGGGGCCGTCGGCTCGCCGTACCGGTCATCCTGGGGGTTTCCGCCAGTTTCCGCCAGTTTCCGCCCGTGCGCTTGCCCGTCTGCGCCCCTTCGATTTCGCCGGCGTTTCGGGGTTTCCGCCCTTTCCGCCCTTTCCGCCCCGTCCCACTTTTGGCCCGCGACGAGGCTGCGGCAAAAGCGCTGGCGGCAAATGGGCCGGATCGGCGTGTGCCGGCCGACCAAGAGTTTGGCGCTCGAAGCGGAAAGACATGATGACGGCCTTCGCGGTGACAACCCGCTAGTTAAGTTATAATTCAGATTAAGTCAAGTAATACTTTGGTATCGGTGTCGATCGAATGTCGGCGTCGAGCTCAGGCTGAATAAATGCGCACCGTTTGAGGCAACAAGGGCCATCTTGATCCCGATCGAAGGCAACTCGGTTGGGGAAGAATTAAGTAGGCACATGGAGGGGCTGGCCGGATGTCTCAACGCCGGGACGCCATGACGATTTGGCGACGCCAAAAGTGCCTATCGCATCTCGCGTTTCTGGCGGTGCCCCGGCGGGGGTGAGCCGATTCGCTGGCGTTTCTGTCTGAGGCCCTTGGAATCCGTGGCAAAGCGCGTTTTGTTCTCGTGCTGTGCTGCAGGTGCGAAGGGTTGCCCATGGTCAAAAATACAAATTTCGGAAGTTCATTTTCTATAGCTATTACAAATAGTTACATCGTCGTTCTTGAGATTCACATGCCGGGAATAAAAATGGCAATGACATGGCTTTTGAGTGACGTATCATCAATGGATAGTGGGGATGGCGATGCCACTCCCTAGATGTAGGTGCCTTCCACAGAGTGATTTATCCACTGCTGTGGACAAAAAGATAATGGGGGCCGCAAGTGTTTGATGTTGTTCAAGTTCGAAGCGGTGCGCGGGTTGTTACTGATGCCTCTCGGGACTCCCGCCTGACGGTCTTTGGCAAGGCCACCCTGTCCGACCGATATCTCCTGCCGGGCGAGAGCTACCAGGAGATGTTTGCCCGGGTGGCCTCGGCCTATGCCGACGACGATGGCCATGCCCAGCGGCTCTACGACTACATCAGCAATCTGTGGTTCATGCCGGCCACGCCGGTGCTCAGCAATGGGGGGACCAGCCGCGGGTTGCCGATTTCCTGCTTCCTGAACGAGGCGAGCGATTCGCTCGAAGGCATCGTCGGCCTGTGGAACGAGAATGTCTGGCTGGCGGCGCGCGGCGGCGGCATCGGCTCGTACTGGGGCAATCTCCGCTCGATCGGCGAAAAGGTCGGCATGAACGGCAAGACCTCGGGCGTGGTGCCGTTCATCCGGGTGATGGACTCGCTCACCCTCGCCATCAGCCAGGGCTCGCTGCGCCGCGGCTCGGCCGCGGTCTACCTGCCGGTCAATCATCCGGAGATCGAGGAGTTCATCGAGATCCGCCGGCCGACCGGCGGCGATCCCAACCGCAAGGCGCTCAACCTGCACCACGGCCTCTTGATCTCCGACGCCTTCATGCGGGCCGTCGAGGCTGACGAGGAGTGGGCGCTCGTGAGCCCCAAGGACGGCGCCGTGCAGCGCAAGGTCTCGGCGCGGCATCTGTGGATCCGCATCCTGACGGCGCGCATCGAGACCGGCGAGCCCTACCTGATCTTCGTCGATCACGTGAACAACGCGCGGCCCCAGCATCACAAGATGGCCGGCCTCGAAGTCAAGACCTCGAACCTGTGCAGCGAGATCACGCTGCCGACCGGCGTCGACCATCACGGCAAGCAGCGCACCGCGGTGTGCTGCCTCAGCTCGCTCAATCTCGAGAGCTATCTCGAATGGCACGAGCATCCGACCTTCATCGAGGACGTGATGCGCTTCCTCGACAACGTGCTGCAGAGCTTCATCGACAAGGCCGGCACCGACTTCGCCCGCGCCACCTACGCCGCCATGCGCGAGCGCTCGGTGGGGCTGGGCGTGATGGGCTTCCATTCGTTCCTGCAGCAGAACAACGTCCCGCTCGAATCGGTGATGGCCAAGGTGTGGAACAAGAAGATGTTCAAGCACATCCGCGGCCAGTGCGACGAGGCCTCGAAGGCCCTCGCCAAGGAACGCGGCGCCTGTCCGGATGCGGCCGATTTCGGCATCGAGGAGCGTTTCTCCAACAAGCTGGCGATCGCGCCCACCGCCTCGATCTCGATCATCTGCGGCGGCGCCTCGCCCGGCATCGAGCCGTCGGCGGCCAACGTCTACAACCACAAGACCCTGTCGGGGTCGTTCGTGGTGCACAATCCCTATCTCGAGAAGCTCCTGGCCCAGAAGGGCAGGAACGACGAGGACACCTGGACCTCGATCACCGTCAGCCAGGGCTCGGTGCAGCATCTCGACTGCCTCGACGACCACGAGAAGGCGGTGTTCAAGACCGCCTTCGAGATCGACCAGCGCTGGCTGGTCGAGCACGGCGCCGACCGCGCGCCCTACATCTGCCAGAGCCAGTCGCTCAACATCTTCCTGCCGGCCGACGTCCATAAGCGCGACCTGCACCAGATCCACATGATGGCGTGGAAGCGCGGCGTGAAGACCCTCTACTACTGCCGCTCGCTTTCCATCCAGCGCGCCGAAACGGTGGCCGGCGAGGCGCTCACCGCCGCGCCGCTCGGCGACCATGCTCTTTCAACTCCCGGACTCGACGCCCCCTCAGCCCCAATCGGCGCGCCGCCGGCACCGGCGCAGCCGAACGACTACGAAGAGTGCCTTAGCTGCCAGTAACGTCAGCGTTCCTCGCCGCGCCCTCGGGCTCACCGCCCGGGGCGCGACGGGGTCTCTTTCGCTTCATTCATTGACCGGTCCGCCGCCATGTCCCTTCTAGACGCCAAGCCGATCTACAAGCCGTTCCACTATCCCTGGGCCTACGACGCCTGGCTGATGCAGCAGCGCATCCACTGGCTGCCCGAGGAGGTGCCGCTGGCCGACGACGTCAAGGACTGGCGCAACAAGCTCACCGACAGCGAGCGCCACCTGCTGACGCAGATCTTCCGCTTCTTCACCCAGGCCGACGTCGAGGTGAACAACTGCTACATGCGGCACTATTCGCGGGTCTTCAAACCGACCGAAGTGCAGATGATGCTGGCGGCCTTCTCGTCGACCGAGACGATCCACGTCGCCGCCTACAGCCACCTGCTCGACACGATCGGTATGCCGGAGACCGAGTACTCGGCCTTCCTCCACGTCAAGGAGATGAAGGACAAGTACGACTACATGCAGGAGTTCAACGTCGAGTCCAAGCCCGCGATCGCCAAGACGCTGGCGGTGTTCGGCGCCTTCACCGAGGGCCTGCAGCTCTTCGCCTCGTTCGCCATGCTGATGAACTTCCCGCGCTTCAACAAGATGAAGGGCATGGGCCAGATCGTGTCGTGGTCGGTGCGCGACGAGACGCTGCACTGCAACTCGATCATCAAGCTGTTCCGCGCCTTCGTGCAGGAGAATCCCGAGATCTGGACCGAGGAGCTCAAGCGCGAGATCTATGTCGCCTGCTCGACCATCGTCGACCACGAGGACGCCTTCATCGACCTTGCCTTCGAGCTGGGCGGCATCGAGGGCATGACGGCGGTCGATGTGAAGCGCTACATCCGCTACATCGCCGACCGCAGGCTGACCCAGCTCAGCCTGCAGCCGATCTACCGCACGGACGCCAAGAACCCGCTGCCGTGGATGGACCAGATGCTGAACGCTATCGAGCACACCAACTTCTTCGAAAACCGCGCCACCGAATATTCCAAGGCGTCGACGCGCGGCACGTGGGAAGAGGCGTTCAGCTAGAGTATGTCCCGATCAATTGACTTGCCGGACCGCGGACCTCCAGGTCCGCATCTTCGTCGTCGATACAATGACATGAGCGGGCCTGGAGGCCCGCGCTCCGGCAAGACATGAGTCTGCCTTATAAGCATTTGCGAAGGGTCAGACGCTGATCTTGTTCAGCTCCTTGCCGGCATGCTCGGGCACGCAAAGCCAGACGCCGAGCGCCATCAGCAGCATGAAGATCGGGATGCAGAGGAAGGCGAGCTTGAAGGAGCCGGTTGCCTGCTGCAGGGCGACCGTCGCGAACGGCCACAACACGAAGCCCACGAAGTAGGCGATGGCCCAGACCACGCCGTTGGCGACGCCGCGGACGCGGGTGGGAAAGATCTCCGCCGTCAGCACGGTGCTGGGCCCCCAGAAGCCCAGGAAGCCGAAGCTCCACGCCAGGCCGAAGACCCACAGCAGCAGATGGTTCTGGGTGAAGATCCAGGCGGTGAGGAAGACGGCGCCTTCGAGCAGGAGGGCGATGAAGGCGACCCGCCGCCCGACGCGATCGGCCAGCCAGCCCGCGAGCCACAGGCCGAAGAATCCGACGATGCCCCAACAGACATAGAAGGCGCTGTATTCCGCCGTCGACCAGCCTTTCTCGGTGGACAGGTACAGGGGCATCCAGGCCCCCACCGTGCCGAAGATGCAGGTGCTGCAGCAGGCGACGAACAGCGCGACCAGGGTCGCGGGCAGGGTGTCGGGCATGAAGACCTGCCGGATGCCGATCTTGTCGGCCTTGAGGTACCAGGCACGGTCCTCA
>JABCYT010000024.1 GCA_013290035.1 Alphaproteobacteria bacterium | reverse complement strand
TGCCGTGGTATCCGGCATAGGGCTCGGTCAAGGTCGGGAACTTGCGCGACCCTTCCCAGTCGAAGCGGCCCCCCTCGACGATCACCCCGCCGATCGCCACGCCATGGCCGCCGATGAACTTGGTGGCCGAGTGGAACACGATGTCGGCGCCGAGCGTCAGCGGCCGGCACAGCACCGGCGAAGCGAAGGTGTTGTCGATCATCAGCGGGATCTTCGCGGCATGCGCGATCGCGGCGACGGCCGGGATGTCCAAGACCTCGCCGCCCGGATTGCCGATGGTCTCGCCCAGCACCAGCCGTGTCTCGGGCCTGATGGCCTTGACGAACCCGTCATGGTCGCGCGGGTTGACGAAGGTCGTCTCGATGGCGAAACGCGGCAGGGTGAGCGCCAGCATGTTGCGCGTGCCGCCATAGAGCGAGGTCGAGGCGACGATGTGGTTGCCGGCGCCCATCAGGGTGGCGATGGCGATATGCAGCGCAGCCTGGCCGCTCGCCACGCCCAGCGCCCCCGAGCCCTCTTCGAGCGCCGCGACGCGCTCCTCGAACACCGCGACGGTGGGATTGGAGATGCGGCTATAGATGTGGCCGCCGACTTCGAGGTTGAACAGGCTCGCGGCATGGTCGACGTCGCGGAACACGAAGGACGTCGTCTGGTAGATTGGCACGGCGCGCGCGCCGGTCACCGGATCGGGATGCTGGCCGGCATGCAGCGCCAGCGTGTCGGGCTTCAGGAACTTGGCGTCGGCCACGGTGTTTTCCTTATTGTGCGGTCCAGCCGCCGTCGGTCACGAGGTCGGCGATCTCCGCGGGCTTGCTCATGTCGGCGGCGTTGTACGCGACCTTGACGCCGGCCTTGCGGGCGATGCCGTCGCGCAGCGCGTCGATCGCGCAGCGATCGCCCAGCCCGTTCAGCATCACGCGGCAGCCTTCGGCCGCGAAGGCCTGGGCGATGGCGAGGCCGATCCCACTGGTCGACCCGGTGACCAGCGCTGCCTTGCCCTCAAGCGACATCGAGACTCACTTCTTGAAGAACGAGGCGGCCGCCGAGGCGTGGCTCTGCTTGGCCTTGAGCTTGTCCTCGACGCGGACGATCTCGGCCTTCAGGACAGCGATGTACTCCTTGAGGTCGTCGATGTTCATGGCATCGAGGTTCTTGAGTTGCGGCTTCTTCTGCCGGGGATCGAGATCGTCGAGGTCGAAGGCCATGGCGTGACTCCACGGAAGCGGCTAAGGGAGACCTACCATTGCTCCCATTGCTCCGAAAGGCCGACCATGAGCGCTCTTCCCGCAACGATGATCTGTGTCGAAATCAAGAAGCCGGGCGGGCCCGAAGCGCTGGTGCCCGCGACGCGGCCGGTGCCGCAGCCCAAGGACGGCGAGATCCTGATCAAGGTCGCGGCTGCCGGCGTCAACCGCCCCGACCTCGCCCAGCGCGCCGGCCTCTATCCGCCGCCGCCGGGCGCATCGGACCTGCCGGGCCTCGAGGCCGCGGGCACCGTGGCGGGCCTCGGCGCCGGCGTCTCGGGATGGCAGGTAGGCGATGCGCTCTGTGCCCTCACCCCGGGCGGCTCCTACGCCGAATACTGCACTGCGCCGGCGCCGCAATGCCTGCCTGTCCCGAAAGGGTTCGACATGCTGCGCGCCGCGGCGCTGCCGGAGAATTACTTCACCGTCTGGCACAATCTGTTCGAGCGCGGCGCGCTCGAGGCGGGCGAGAGCGCGCTGATCCATGGCGGCGCGAGCGGCATCGGCACGACGGCGATCCAGCTTGCCAAGGCGTTCGGGGCCACGGTGTTCACCACCGTGCGCAACGCCCAAAAGGCCGAGGCGGTGCGCGCCCTCGGCGCCGACCATGCCATCCTCTACAAGGACAACGACTGGGCGGCCGAGGTGAAGAAGCTCTCGGGCGGCGTCGATGTCGTGCTCGACATGGTGGCTGGCGACTATCTGCCCAGGAACCTGCAGCTCCTGAAGCAGGACGGGCGGTGCGTCGTCATCGCCGTCCAGCAGGGTGCCACCGCAACGATCAATGCCGCTCTCATCATGGTGAATCGACTGACGCTGACCGGTTCGACGCTTAGGCCACAAAGCGTGGCGAATAAGGGCCGCATGGCGCACGGTCTGAAGGAAAAGGTCTGGCCATTGCTCGAGACGGGCAAGATCAAGCCCATCATCTACAAAACCTTCCCGCTCAAGGACGCCGCCGGCGCGCATGCCGAGCTCGAGCGCGCCGACCATGTCGGCAAGGTGATGCTGGCGGTCTGAAGTCGCCCGTGCAGTCACTGCAGGCGGCAGCGGCACGGGCGATGCGGCGGGGGTTTCCGACCTTTCCGCCCTTTCCGCCCCTGCTGTTTTGTCGCCCGAGCCGGGACCTCGCATCGCAGGTCGAGATGCGGCGGGGGTTGGCGCAGTTGGCGCAGTATGACCTCTGCGGTTGCCCGTTATGTGGATCTCGCGCTGCATCTCACGATGATCGACCGATCTTTAGTGTAAGTCAATATTGACTTTATTAAAACTACTAAAAGCATTCGGACGGCGCTCATGCGCAATAAAATTATTTAAGTGCGCACCATGGCGGGGGGCCAGGGGTGCGTCTGGTCAGCGCGGTTCGAGGCGCAGCGTCGTCGGCAACACGTCGGGCTGCACCATCGCCTGGGCATAAGAGCTCGACCGGTACTTGCCGAGATACGCACGGCTGGCCCGGTCGATCGCGGCGGGACTGTTCGCCGGGATCGCCTGCACCCCGAGCCTGCGGCCGGCAAACTCCAAAGTCGCCGGGCCGCCGGTCGCAAGGTCGCGGTACCAGCGTCCCTTTGTGCCGCGGAACGAGCGCACGAAGACTTCGTCGTCCGTCACCACCAGCCAGATCACGACCGCGCTGTCGGGGTGCTTCTCGGTCCGGATCCTGACCTCCTTCCGATCACGCAAGTCGCTGAGCGTGTCCGCCTCGAACTTCGCCATGGGCTGGTCTCCCGTAGACGTCGCGCTCCTCTCCTCCTGGCGGGGAGAGGAGCTTGAGATGGCGCCTCGACGATACTACGTGAGCCGGCGGCAGTCTTCGGCGGCGTTGGCGAGCGGTCTGCCGCTTTTTGCGCCGCGTCAGCCGCGAGCGAACGCAAGGATTTCCCGTGCCAGGCGGTCACGGTGTGTGATGACAAGGCCGTGCGGCGCCTCTTCGTACAGCTTGAGCGCGCAACCCGGTATGAGCGCGGCCGCCTTCTTCGCGGATTCCGGCGGATTGACCTGATCCTTGTCGCCGTGGACGATCAACGTCGGCACGGTGACGGCGCGCATGTCCGCCCGGAAATCGCCGCGCGAAATCGCGCGCATGCACTCGATGGTGCCCTTCGGCGAGGCCCGCATGAACTGCGCGATCACCCACTCGGTCATCGCCGGCGAAACGGCGGCGTGGCCTCCGGTGAAGGCCGTGACGCCTTTGGCGAAGAACGCCGGACGGTCCTGCTTGAGGCCGGCGATCACGCCGTTCACGAGGCTGCCGTCTGACTGAGGCCGGATCGTGCTCACCATCAGGAGCCGCGCGATCCGGGCGCTGCCATGTCGCTGAAGGTATCGGACCGCTTCGCCGTTGCCCATCGAGAAGCCGACGAGTGTGACGTCGTTGAGATCGAGCTGGTTGATGAGCGCCGCCAGATCGTCGGCCAAGCGGTCGAAGTCATAGCCGCGCCCCGGATCAGTGGACCGTCCATGGCCCCGTCGGTCATAGGCGATGCAGCGCAGGCCCTGGTCGGCGAGTTCGGTGAGCTGGTACTCCCAGATGTCCGCATTGAGGCCCCAGGCATGGGTGAAGAGCACGGGCTTGCCGGCGCCCCAATCGACGTAGAACAGGCTCGCACCGTCGTCAGTCTCGACAAAGGATGGCCGTGGTCCGCTTGCCATTTGCTTGGCCTCCGGAATCCGGGCGCCGGCCGAGCGGCCGCCGGCGGCGACAAGGGCGGTGACGGCCGCGGCGGCGAGCGACGTCGAAGCACTTCTCCTGTCCATGGCGACCCCCGTATCAGGCGCGTGCGGGCGCTGCGTCGACGAAGCCGACCACCGACTTGATCCGGCCATCGCCGGCGACAGCCACGAAGTCGGTGCCCTTGATGTAGAGCGGCGCTTCTGCGGTGCCGCCGGCCACCCAGCTGAAGCGGAGGTGGTCGTGATGCGCTTCGATGCCGCTCGCCAGACGCAGCCGGTAGCCGGGGAAGTGCCCCTGGGCCGTCGCGATCATGGCGTCGAGGCTGTCGTGGCCGTGGCCCTCCCTCGCCGCGTCGACGTAGGTGCCGTCGTCGGTCCACGCCTTCGCCACCAGCTCGCGACGTCGCTTGGCCTCCGTCTCGTTCCACGCCGCCAGGTAACGCACCACGATTTCGTTGAAGTTGCTCATCGCGATTCTCCTTTGTGACTGGGGCTCGGCGTTGACGGCCCCGGATAGCGCCGGCGACGATGCGACGCCGACTGCGACGATTGCTCGAAATAGGTCTCGTCTCTCCATGTCGCCGAACCTATGTTGGCAACGCGAAACGGTCGATTACCTCAGGAGTAGTTTGGCTCGTTGGAAGCCTAGTGTGCGCGCTCTGCCACTTTTCCCTTGTGGAGGATGAACGCTTGACCATCGACTATGAAAAGCGCGACGGCGTCGCCTACATCACGCTGAACAACCCCTCGAAGGCAAATATCCTCGACAAGCAGACGTCCGACGAGATTTCCGCGGCGTGGATCGATCTCTGGGAAGATCGCGCGATCCGCTGCGCCATCCTGACCGGCAAGGGCGATACGCACTTCTGCGGCGGTCATAATCTCGCGCCGCGCGAGAACATAACGGAGGAGGAGCGCGAGTATCTCCGCACTCAGCGCATCTTCTGGCCGCTGGCAGGAACGGCGCACGGCCAGAAGACCGGCGTCGACGGGCGCATGGGCGATCACTATCCACGGGTGTGGAAGCCGGTGATCGCCGCGGTAAACGGCTGGGCGGCGGGTGCCGGCCTCTACATTCTGCTGTCATCGACCGACATTCGGATCGCGAGCGCCGAGCACGCGCGCTTCAAATTCGCGCTCCTAAGCCAAGGCTGGCTGGGCCATGGCCCCGGCGCCAGCCTGCTCGCCAAGCAGCTGCGCTATATCGATGCCATGAAGATATTGCTGACGGACGAACCGTTCGATGCGCGGGAGGCATTGCGAATCGGCCTCATCAACGAAGTCGTCCCGCACGGGCAATTGCTGGCACGGGCCGAGAAGATCGCCCGCCATATCTGCACGCTGCCGCCGATTGCGGTGCGGATGATGAAGGAGTTTCTGGTGCGCTTCGGCGATTTGCCGACCGACCAGGCGTGGCACGTGCAAAACCTGATCAATTCACTGCTTATTCAGGCCACGACTGACGGTGAGGAAGGTCGGCAGGCGTTCAACGAGAAGCGCAAGCCGAGATTCGACGGCAAGCTGCGCAAGCGTGGCGATGCCTGGCCGGATCTCTCGGAAGAGGATGCAAAGCGGCTCGACGAGGCGTATCGCAGCGGAGAATTTTGAGCGGACGGCGGGGTCATAAGTCTTGCCGGACCGCGGGCCTCCAGGCCCGCATCTTCACGTCGATACGAATGACATGAGCGGACCTGGAGGTCCGCGGTCCGGCATGATTAGCCGAGCGCTCCGCTTGTCCGCAATTCGACGATGCGTTCCTGCGATAGCCCAAGGACGTCGGCGAGCACATGATCGGAGTCCGCGCCCAATTCCGGCGCGGGGCCTATCGTGCGGCTGAAACTTGCGCGCCAGGGCAATCCCGGTAACACGCCTGCACCGTCCCTATTCCAGAATTTGCGGGCGGCAAGATGCGGGCTTTTCACCAAATCGCCGTAGCGCGCGAGGGCCGCCGCGGGAATGCCGGCATTCAGCAGGGAGTCGGCTGCAGTGGAAGCCGACCGGGTACCGGCCCAGGCGGTCAGGGCTGCATCGATTGCGCGCCGTGCGTCGATGCGCCGACCGAGATCAAGCGCGGCCATCTCCGACAATCCCGGCACGAGATTGCACAGCGCGCGCCATTCTGCGTCCGTGCGCGCAACGACGCTGATCCAGTCATCGTCGCCCGCACAGCGCCATACGCCGTGTGGTGCATAACGCGTTGACGCATTGCCCATCGGCTTCGCTGGAGTGCCGAGCTGGGTCGCGACCAGCGGCTCGGCCATGGTCCATAGCATCGCCTCGATCATCGAGAAATCGATGCGCGCCACGCCCCCTTTGTGCTGCCGATGCCAGAGCGCGGCGGCCGCGACAAAAGCAAGCATCAGGGCACACATGGGATCGAGCCACGCCAAACCGATGCGTGGCGCGGCCTCGGGATGACGATTCAACCCGGCAAATCCGGCGTAGCACTGCAGCAGCGTCCCATAGGCTACCGCCTGCGAGTCCGGCCCCTTTCTGCCCATCCCCGATGCGGAGATATAGATGAGATCCGGGTTCACCGTCTTCAGCGCCTCTGCGCCCAGACCGAGCCGGTCCATGACGCCGGTGGCGTAATTCTCGATCAGGATGTCGGACTTTGCGGCAAGCGCCCGCGCAACCTCGACAGCTTGCGGCGTCTTCAGGTCGAGGACGATGCTCTTCTTCGCTTGCCCAAGCACCGTATGGAGTTCCGATCCCCGCCCAGGGTCGCCTCTGCCGGGCGCTTCGACCTTGATGACCTCCGCACCCATCGCGGCAAGGTAGCGCGTCGTCGTTGGACCAGCGATCACCCAGCTGAAATCGAGCACGCGTATGCCGGACAATGGCATCGGACCCTTCGGCGAGCGCTGTCTGCGGCCCGACGCGCTGACACTCAGTCCGAATGGCGTGCTCGGCGCCTGAATGGCTTTTCCGGCAAGCTTGCGCGGCACGTAATAACGGCGATGCCGCATCTGTGGCGTGTCCAGATGCTCCGAGACTTCGCACAATGGAAAGCTCGGTACATGGTTACGCTGTGCTGTGTCGGCGATCGATTGCTTGTCGCGTTGCCTGCTCCATTGCGACATCAGTGCATGCAAGGCATCCCAGTTCTTCACCCGATCGGCCTTGGAAACAAAGCGCGGGTCGGCGCCCCAGGCGGGTGCTCCCATCGCCTCCAGCCACGATGTCCACTGTTTTTCTTCCCGCGGGGAAATCGCGGCGTAACCGTCGCTCGCCGGCAGGATCGTGACCGTTGCGCCATTGCCGTCGCTCAAGCGCTTGCGTTCCCAGCTCTTGTGGCCCAAGCCCGCGCGTGCGAGTTCGGTCATGGAGAGCGTCGCCAAGGCTTCGTGGATCGAGACATCGATGGACGCCCCGGACTGATTGCCCTGCGACGCATGCATGCCAGCACAAGCGGCAGCCAATCCGCCGATGAACGCCGATTGCTCACCCACGGGACGTATCGGCGCCTCCGACAGATCGTCCACTTGCCCGGTCAGCTGGCGCGAAATGCCGCTGGCAAAGAAGAGGGTCAGGTCGGTGGCCGGAGCGTTTGCCCGAGGACCTGTCTCGCCATAGGGAGAGATCGTGACGACAATCGCCGACGCATTGATTCGCCGTAGCTCGGTCAAGTCGTACGGACTCGCCTGCCAGTCTTTGGGCTGTCCCTCGCGCACAATCAAATAAGCGGCCGCCAAGCCCGCGAGTCGTTCCGTTGCCTCCGCGGCAGCGGCTTTGCCGCGGTTCAGATAGTCCAACAGCATCGTGCCGGCGCCAGGATCAATGCAGGTCACTTGCGCACCGACGTCGGCCAGCAGTCGACCGCAAACCGCGGCAGCCGAGCCCCCGCCGATCTGAACCACCTTAAATCCGGCTAACAGCGTCATGCCTGTCTTCCTCGTTTGTCGCATGCAGCCGGCGGCGCGGCGCGCCTCTACTCGGCAATGAACAGGAGTCGCAGGTCTTGCCTTGGCACGAAGTCATCGGCCGTGCCTTCCCATCGCAGCGCTGCCGCCGGCTTGACCGGCACCTCGGAACAGAACGACACGGCGCCTGTCATCCTGCTATCCGTCGACCCGACCATGGGGATGGGGCCGCCCTTCACCGTGAGATTGAACGTGCCGATCGGGCCCCGCCAATTGCGCGCGGTTTGAAGCACATAGCCCAGCGTGTAAGCGAAAAGGTAAGGATCCACACCCCCACCCTCCTTTTGCCGCCTGGCGAGCGTACGTTCAGACAATTTCTGCAAGGTCCGTTTTCCGGCCGCGTCGATGCAGAAGGCCGACGCGGTATCCTCGCTTCCCGACGCGATGAGGGCGCCGCCTTTGTCGACCGTGACGAGCCTGAAACCCAGGATCGGCCGATAGCTATGCTCGATGACCGTTATCCCCGGCGCGAACGTTTGCATCCAATGAAAGGTGATGCGGGTGGTCCAAGACAGCCGATAGCCGCGACCGTCCAGGGTTTCGATCGCGCCCAGCTCGGCCAGCCGCCGGCGTGTCGCGGCATCGAGGTCGGCATCGTCCGGCGGAAAGAAGTAGCCCGACCGCAGCACCAGCGCCATTCCGCCGATCTGCTGCAACTGCCCGGCGATATTGCGACCGTCCGGCAAGGTCGACCGGATCTCGACCTCGGGCATCACCTCGCGCTGGTCTGCCCAGACGCGAAATCCGAGGAAGTTCGCTTGCCGAGGCTCGGCCATCAGGATGTTGTAACCGCCCGTCGTCGTGGTGCGGCCGCCAGGGCTTTCGGCCGGGACTTCCGGCAGCGGAAAGGCCACGCGCAGCGTGAGCGGCTTGCCGCTGTCGTTGCGCATCTCGTAGCGGACCCTCACTTCCGCCGGCGAGAGCGTCAGATCCTCGCGCTGCATCGCGATGACATCATTCTTCACCAGCACGATGCCGCCGCCCGCCAGTTCCGAGCCCGAATCGTTGCCTCTGGCCGGGCCCGCCGCCGCAAGCATCAAACCGCAGGTGATCAACAACGCGTCTCGCCGGGTGCCGGGCTTCTGCATCGACTCGCGATCTCCTTCGGATCATCCTCGCGCGCCAATAGATCCCGATCGTGCCGGGATTGTCTCCCTGTTTCGCCTGCCGCGACTTGACAGCCGCGCCGCCTGTGGAGGAACGTCGTTTCAATAGGGGAACTAAGTTCATATATATGAACGACAATGTAAAATCGGCGGCCCGGGTGCTCGATATTCTCGAGCTGTTGTTCCGCAATGAAGAGCCGATGGCCCTGAAGGACCTCGTCTCGATCCTGGCGCTGCCCAAGAGCAGCGCTCACGCGCTGCTCCGGACGCTGCAGGCGCGCGGCTATGTCGAGCGCGACGCCGCCGACCGCTACGCGCTGAACGAGTCTCTGCGCCGCTCGTCGGGCTGGATTGGCGGGCCCGAGGCGCACCTGGCGGCGGTGGCGCGCCCGCTGATGGACCAGTTGCGCGATGAGCTGGACGAGTCGGTGTTCCTGGGAGTCCGCGCGGCGCGCGGGGACGTCAAGGTCATCGCCAAGTCGGTCAGTCGCGCGCAGATCCGGTACGATTCCGACGATCCCGGCCTGCGCCCGGCCTATTGCACCGCGATGGGCAGAATCCTGCTGGCCTTCTGGGACAAGAAGTCGACGGATGCCTATTTGCTGCGCACGCGGCTGCGCGCCCACACGCCCCGAACCGTAACCGACCTCGGCAAGCTGCGCGCGATTCTCGCCAAGGCGGCGGCCGACGGCTATGCCGTTCTCGAGGAGGAATATGTGCTCGGTGGATCGGCGACGGCGGCGCCGGTGTTGGGCCGTGATGGTACGATCGTTGCTGCGCTGAATGTGGGAACAGTTTCGGCGCGGTATCCCGCCGCCAAGTCGCGAGTCATCGCCGGCGTCGTTCGCACGGCAGCCACCATCAGCCAGCGTCTCGGCTACCGGCGCGCGGCCTAGATCTTACAACGGGAGGAAGCCAGCGGTGAGCTATCGAATCGGCGTCGACATCGGCGGCACCTTCGCGGATTTCTGCGCCCTGGACGAAGCAACCGGTCGTCTGGCGACCTTGAAGGTGTTGTCGACGCCGCAGGAACCTGGGCGCGAGGTCATTGCCGGGCTGGAAGAGCTCGGCAGCCGATTCGGGATCCAGCCGCAGGACATCGGCTATTTTACGCACGGCACCACCGTCGGCATCAATTCGGTGATCCAGCGCAAGGGCATTCGCCTCTGCCTGTTCACCACGAAGAATTTCGTCGACGTGCTGGAAGTGGCGCGCCTCAAGATGCCGGACCCCTATCACCTGATGTCGAGACGGGCCGAGCCGCTGATCACGCGCGACCGCGTGTTGCCGGTGCGCGAACGGATCCTCGCCGACGGCACCGTGGAAAGACCGCTCGATCATGCCAGCCTGCGCCGGGCGCTCGACCAGGCGATCGCGCTGGGCGCCGAGGGGATCGTCCTGGCGCTGCTGCATTCCTATCGCAATCCGGCGCACGAACGGGAGGCCGCGCGGCTGATCGGCCAATGGGCACCGGGCATGCCCGTGTTCTGCTCGAGCGACGTGTGGCCGATCATCCGCGAATACGAGCGCACCGCCACAGCCACCATCCACGGCTACGTGCAGCCGCCTGTGGCGCGCTACCTGACCGCCCTGCAGGCGGCCCTGCAACAGGCCGGCGTCGCCGCCGAGGCCATGGTGACCAAGTCGAACGGCGGCGTCATGACCGCCGAGCTCGGCAAGTCGGCCTGCCTGCAGATGCTGCTGTCGGGCACGGCGGCTGGTGTCATCGGCGCGGGCTTCGTGGCGCGCCAGGCGGGACGGGACAAGGTCCTGAGCCTCGACATCGGCGGAACCTCGGCCGATGTCGCCATCATCGTCGACGGCACGCCGACCTACGGCACCGGCGAAATGGTGGGCGACTTTCCGATCTACATCCCGACCGTCTCGGTCACCTCGATCGGCGACGGCGGCGGCTCGATCGCCGCGGTCAGCGAGTTCGGCATCCTCGCGGTCGGGCCCGAAAGCGCCGGCTCGACGCCCGGTCCGGCCTGCTATGGCCGCGGCGGCACGCGGCCCACCATGACCGATGCCTTCGCGGCCTGTGGCGTCATCGGCCATGGCAACATCGGCTACGATGCGGTCGCCGTCGATGTCGACAAGGCGCGCACCGCCGTCGGCACGATCGCGGCCCGGCTGGGACGCGGCCTCGAGCAGGCCGCCGAAGCCATCATCCAGGTGGCGGTCTCCGGCATGTACCGCGAGGTCGGCAAGCTCGCCTCGCGCCAGGGCATCGACCCGCGCGACTTCACCTTGCTGGCGTTCGGCGGCGCCGGACCGATGCTGGGATGCTTCCTGGCGCGCGAGCTTGGCATGCGCCAGGTGCTGATCCCCACCGCGCCGGGCGTGCTCTCCGCGCTGGGCGGGCTTGTCGCCGACGTCAAGAACGACTTCATCAGCACGGCCTACTATCCCCTGTCGACCGCCGAGCTGCCGCGCCTGAAAGCGGATTTCGACGGCCTTGCGCGTCGCGCGGCCGCCTGGATCACCGAGGAGCAGAAGTTCACCGGCCGCTACGTGCTGCAGCCCGCCGCCGACATGCGTTATCAGGGCCAGTCGTTCGAGATCGACGTGCCGCTGCAGATGGAGTGGATTGCGGGCGGCGACCTCGAACGCATCGCGACGGCCTTTCATGCCCAGCACGACCGGCTCTACGGCCACAGCGCGCCGGCGACGCCGGTGCATCTGGTCAGCCTGCGCATGGTCGTGGTCGGCGCCTCGCCGCAGCCGCAGTTCCCGGCCGCGCCGCGGCGCAGCGACGTGCCCACGCCCGCCAAGCAGATCGAGGTCTATCTGGACGGCGCCTGGCGCCATGTGCCGCTTTACCGGCGGGCCGACCTCGGGCACGGCCACCGTCTCGCCAGCCCCTGCGTCGTGGCGCAGGAGGATGCGACGATCTGCGTGCCGCAGGGCTTCTCCGGCGCGGTCGACGCGTACGGCAATATTCTCCTGTCGCTGGATCACGCCCAGACTGGGCCATGAAGGGACACGCCATGCACACCGACCCGGTCACCCTGCAGATCTTCGCCAATCACGCCCAGGCGGCCGCCGACAGCATGGCGTTCACGCTGTTCCGCACGGCCCACTCGACCTTCGTCAAGGAAACCGAGGATTTCACCACCGGCCTCGCCACGCCCGACGGCATGACCTTCGCCAGCCCGCGCGATCTCGGCGCCACCTGGTTCATCGGCCTCGACTACGCCAATGCCGTTCGCATGGTCGGCGACTACCGGCCGGGCGACATCTGCATCACCAACGATCCCTACAGCGGCTTCGTCTGCACCCACACGCCCGACCTGCATATGTGGAAGCCGATCTTCTGGCAGGACGAGCTGGTCGCCTTCGCCGTCAGCCACATCCACAACACTGACGTCGGCGGGGCGGTGCCGGCATCGTTGTCGCGGCAACTGACCGAGGTTCACCAGGAAGGCATCCGCATCCCGCCGCACAAGCTCTACGATCAGGGCAAGCTCAACCAGGCGCTGCTCGATGTGATGCTGACCAACGTGCGCATGCCCGAGCAGAACCACGGCGACCTGCAGGCGCAGATCGCCGCCATGAACACCGGCGAGCGCAAGGTCCACGACATGGTGCGCAAGTTCGGCGTCGAGGTCTTCCGCCAGGGCGTCAAGGACCTGCTCGACCTCGGCGAACGGCAGGCCCGCGCCGTGCTCGCCCGCATTCCCGATGGCGACTATTTCTTTGCCGACTATCTCGACGAGGACGCGCCGGGCGGCGTGCCGGTGCGCCTGGCGCTCACCTTGAAGATCCGCGGCGACGAGGCGATCCTCGACTTTTCCGGCTCCGACGCCCAGCTCCAGTCGTCGCTCAACGTGCCCACCGGCGGCGCCGAGCGCCACATCCTGCTGATGGTCGGCTACACCTACTGCCTCTACAGCATCGATCCGACGATTCTCCTGAACGGCGGAATCACGCGGCCGGCGCGCTGCGTCGTGCCCGAAGGCACCATCCTCAACCCGAAATTTCCCGCCGCCGTCGGCATGCGCAGCATGACCTGCAGCCGCCTGCAGGGCGTCACCATCGGTGCGTTCTCGGCGGCGGTGCCCGACCTGCTGCCGGCCGGTCCGGCCGGCGGCGGCGCCATCATGAACGTCAAGACGACCGACAACCGGACTGGCCGCACCATCATGGCCTCGATCGACCCGATCACCGGCGGCGCCGGCGGCTGGTCGGGCGGCGACGGCGCCGACGGCTCGGGCGCCAACTCGAGCTTCCTCAAGAACACTCCGGTCGAGATCAACGAGACCGAGGTGCCGATCAAGGTGCTGCGCTACGGCCTGGTGCCCGATTCCGGCGGCCCCGGCCGCCATCGCGGCGGGCTGGCGACCCAGCTCGAGTTCAAGGTGTTCGCGCCCAACACCGTGGTGACGGCGCGCAACCGCGACCGCACGCGCTTTTCGTCGTGGGGCAGCAACGGCGGCCAGCCGGGCGCCACCTCCTGCTTCTGGCGCAACCCGGCGACCAACGACGCCATCGACCTCGGCAACACCGATGTCGTGCCGCTCGATCCCGGTGACGTGATCCTGGTGACGGCGTCGGGCGGCGGCGGCTGGGGACCGCCCTTCGAGCGCGACGCCCGGGCGGTGCTGTTCGACGTGCAGCAGGGCAAGGTCTCGGCCCAGTCCGCGGCCGACGACTACGGCGTGGTCATCCGCGACGGCGTGATCGACGAGACGGCGACGGCCGCCCGCCGGGCGCGCCTGGCGGCCAACGCCAAGCCGAGCGTCTTCGCCTTCAACGACCAGCGCGAGGCCTACGAGCGCGACTGGACCAATGCCAACTACGCCGTCCTGACGGAAGTGCTGGCCACCCTGCCCGTCCATTGGCGCCACTACATCAAGAAACGGATCTTCGCTGCGCTCGAAGAACTCCCGGCGCATCTACGCCGCGGCGACGGGAGCGAGGTGCGGCGCGCCTTCGAGCTGGCGGTGGCTGAGTTCCCGCAGCTCGGGCTGGCGCAAGCGGCGGAATGAACGGCTGATGGACATCAATTTCGACAATCAGGCGGTCATCGTGACCGGCGCCGCGCGCGGCATCGGCGGCGGCATCGTCGAGGGCTTCGTCGAACGCGGCGCCAAGGTCTGGGCCTGCGACGTCCTAGAAGGCGAGCTGGCGGCGCTGAAGGCG
>JABCYT010000023.1 GCA_013290035.1 Alphaproteobacteria bacterium | reverse complement strand
AGGGAGGAAGCCGCGCTGCGCGGCGCCGACGCGAGCCACGCCTGGGTCGCGGTGTGGTGCGGCGAGGCGGCGGGCTGGGTGCAGCTCGACCCGACCAACGATCTCGTCGCCAAGGAAGACCATGTCGCCGTCGCCTGGGGCCGCGACTTCTCCGACGTGAGCCCGCTGCGCGGCGTGATCCTGGGCGGCGATTCGCATTCCTACGGCGTAGCGGTGACGCTGGTGCCGACGGCCTAACCGTCGTCCCTCCGCGCGGCCCTTCGGGCCTTGGTCGGGACGACGGAAGCGCTAGCCGCCCAAAAAGTCCTTCGTCCACTTCGTGTAGTCGGCGTCGCGCGTCACACGTTTCATCAATTCGGCATCCGCCACGCCTTGCAGCTTCGACGGCGGCGTGCCGTCCCTGAGCGCCTTCAGCGTGTCATGAATCGCCTTGACCGCCGCGGCAAACGGTTGATGACCTTGCAGCGCCACCCGCACCCGGCGCGCGCCGAGATAAGCCAGATCAGAAAGCTCCGGCGTCCCACCGCCCAGGATCAACGGCAGCTTGGTCGCTGCCGAGATCGCATCGAGCTCCGCCCGCGTCTTCACACCGACGAAGAACAGCGCATCGACGCCGGCCGCTTCGTAGGCCTTGCCGCGGGCGATGGCGTCGTCGAGGCCGCTGATCGAGATGGCGCTGGTGCGGCCGGCGATGCAGAGCGCCGGATCCTGGCGACCGGCGAGCGCGGCCTTCATCTTGCCGACGCCTTCGGCAATCGAGGTGAGCCGCGGCTTGGCTGTCCCGTAGGGCGTCGGCAAGTCGGTGTCCTCGAGACTCAAACCGCAGACGCCCGCTGTCTCGAGTTCCTCGACAGTGCGCTTGGCGTTCAGCGCGTTGCCGTAGCCGTGATCGGCGTCGACCATCAGCGGCAGGTTGCCGGCGCGGTTGATGCGGTAGGCCTGACCCGCGAATTCAGACAGGGTGAGCACGATCAGGTCGGGCGCACCCAGCACCGTGAGCGACGCCGTGGAGCCTGCGAACATGCCGAGCTCGAAGCCCAGATCCTCGGCGATGCGCGCTGAGATCGGATCGAACACCGACCCGGGATGGATGCAACGCTCTCCGGCGAGCAGGGTGCGGAAGCGGCGGCGGCGATCGGTCCAATGCATGTCGGTCTCCCTTGCGGTCCATCCTTAGCAAAGCGCGGTGCTGCAATGCAGCGTCCTGTTTCGACGGGCAAACACGCAGCCCCCAAAGGCTTGGCGCTGCGAGGTCGAGGGCGTAGCGTTCTCGTTCAGGGACGGCATGAACGTGCGCGCATCCGACCCCCCAAAAACGATGTGCACAGGGGAAATGCCATGTTCGACGTTCTCGACCGGCAGACCACTCTGACCGGTAACCAGAAGAAGATTATCGGCGCCGCGATCATCGGCGATGCGCTCGAATTCTTCGACTACTTCCTGATCAGCTACGTGCTGGCCTTTGTCATCGGGCCATGGAAGCTCACCTTCGGCCAGTCGGCCATCGTGCTGCTGTCATCGGGCGTCGGCGCGATCATCGGCGCCTATGCCTGGGGCTGGATCGCCGACCGCATCGGCCGGCGCAAGGTGTTCATCGGCACGGTGCTGAACTTCTCGATCGCCACCGGCCTGCTCTACTTCACGCCGGACAATGGCTGGATCTATCTCACGGCGATGCGCTTCTTCGTCGGTGTCGGCGTCGGCGGCCTCTATTGCGTCGACCTGCCGCTGGTCCAGGAATTCATGCCGACCTCCAAGCGCGGCTGGGTTGGCGGCCTGGTCACCGCCGTCATCCCGCTCGGCGTCGGCCTCGGCGCCGTGCTGGCTGCCTTCATGCCGAGCGACCAGTGGCGCCTGCTGTTCGCCATTGGCCTGCTGCCGGCGCTGGTCGTCCTGCTGGTGCGACTGTGGGTCCCCGAATCGCCGCACTGGCTGGCGCGGCAGGGCCGCTTCGAGGAGGCGCGCAAGTCGCTCGCCTGGGCGCTGCAGGTCCGGCCCGAGGCGCTGCCCTTGCCGGCCGCGGCGACGTCGAATGCCCCGCCCGTCAAGACCAACTGGTTCGATCTGTTCAAGTATCCGCGCAGCCTGCTGGTGTCGTGGCTGGGCAATGCCGGGGCACAGACCGGCGCCTATGGCGTGGCACTTTGGGCGCCGGCGCTGTTCGTGCTGCTGCTGAAGGTGACGCCGCAGGAAGCCGCCAAGATGATGATCCTCTTGAGCGTCACCGGCTTCATCGGGCGCCTGTCCTTCTCCTGGCTTTCCGAGAAGATCGGGCGGCGCAACTCGGGCGGCCTGCTGGGCTTCGGCGCCGGCACCCTGATCATCCTGGCGGGCTACAACTACAACACCCTGCTGTTCGGGCTCGCCGCCTTCTGGCTGATCCTGGCGGCGGCGATGTTCTTCGTCGACGGCGGCTTCGCCATCGTCGGGCCCTACGCCGCCGAGATCTGGCCGTCGCACCTGAAGACCACCGGCATGGGATCTGCCTATGGCTTCGGCGGCATCGGCAAGATCATCGGGCCGGCGGGACTGGCCTTGATCGTGGGGTCCGGCAACTACCTGAAGCCCGACGTGCCGCTGCCGCAGATTCCGACGGCGTTTCTTTATCTCGGCTGCTGGTTCCTGATGGCCGGGGTGGTCTATTATTTCTTCGGGCTGGAGACCAAGGGCAAGTCGCTCCAGGAGATCGACAGGGAATTGGGCGTAGCGACAGCCTGATGATGACCGCGTTCAAAGAGGGTGGCCTTGGATACGTTGATCCCGTCTTCTGCTGATCTTGCCGGCGACCCGGCCGTGATCTCACGCGCCGAGGCGCTGCGGCCCGTCGTCGAGGCGGCGTCGGATGAAATCGAGGACAAGCGCCGGCTGCCGCCGGCACTTCTGGACAAATTGCACGAGGCGCAGCTCTTTCGCCTGCTGATGCCGCGCTCGTCGAACGGGATCGAGACCGATCCCATCACCTTCTTCCATGTCATCGAGACCATCGCCCGCGCCGATGCGAGCACCGCCTGGTGCCTAAGCCAGGCCGGCGGCTGTTCCATGTCGGCCGCCTATCTCGATCTGCCCGTGGCCAAGGCGATCTTCGGCGACGATCCGCGCGCCGTGCTGGCCTGGGGTCCCGGTCCCCGTGTGAAAGCCATCGAACGCGAGGGCGGCTACGAAGTCACCGGCGTATGGGCCTTCGCCTCGGGCTGCCGGCACGCCACCTGGCTCGGCGCGCACTGTCCGATCTACCAGCCCGACGGCTCGCCGCGACTCGGGCCCAACGGCCGCCAGCTCGAGCGCACCATGCTGGTGAAGAGCGAAGAGGTGGTGTGGACCGACATCTGGAACACGGTCGGCCTGCGCGGCACGGCGAGCGACCAGTTCGCCCTCACCGACCATTTCGTGCCGGCCTCCCATTCGATCACGCGCGATGTGATCACGCGGGAGTCCGCGAAGGAGTGCCGCGAGCCCGGCCCGCTCTACCGCATGTCGGCGATGACCTGCTACGAGGTGGGCTTCGCCGGCGTGGCGCTGGGCATCGCCCGCGCCTGCCTCGACAACTTCGTCGACGTGGCGAAGAACAAGATCCCGCGCGGCAAGACAAGCCCGCTCCGCGACAATTCAGTGGTGCAGACCAACCTTGCCCAGGCCGAGGTCGGCATCCGCTCGGCCCGCGCCTTCCTGCTGCAATCGATGGCCGAGATCTGGAAGCAGATCTCGGCCGGCGACAAGCTCTCGGTCGATCATCGCATCACCATCCGCATGGCCTCGACCAACGCCATCCACAAGGCGCGCGAGGCGGTCGACTTCGCCTACAATGCGGCGGGCGCCACGGCGATCTTCGAAAGCCATCCGCTGGAGCGCCGCTTCCGCGACATCCACACCGTCACCCAGCAATTGCAGGGGCGGCTGTCCCATTTCGAAACCGTCGGCGCCTGGATGATGGGCGCCGACGCCGACCTCACCTTCGTCTGACGCTCACTGGAGACACACCATGCCGCTTGGGCCGCTGCAGCATTACACCATCGAACCGTCCAATCTCACGCGCACTAAGAAGTTCTATTGCGAGGTGCTGGGCCTGGAAAATGGCGACCGTCCGCCGCTCGGCTTTCCCGGCTACTGGCTCTATTCCGGCGGCGTCGCCACCGTGCACCTGCTGGGACCACGCAAGCCGCGCGAGGGCATCGTCGTGCGCGGCACGAAAAAGAAGTTCAAGGATACCGGCCGCTCCGACCACATTGCCTTTGCCGCATCGGACCTGCCGGGCGTACGCAAGCGCCTGAAATCCAAGAAGGTGAAATTCCGCGAGCAGATCGTGCCGCGCACCGGCGCCGCCCAGATCTTCCTCTACGACCCCGACGGCGTCGGCGTGGAGCTGAACTTCCCTCCTGAAGAAGCCAAAGCCTAAGTGCTGCTGTCGCTCGACATCGAACGCATCGAACCCCTGGCCGACGGCGCACCGTTCGGCGAGGTCGGTGCCTATGAGCGCGTGATCGGCCGCGCCAAGGGCGAGGTCGAGCCGCTCGACCCCGCCAACAAGGGCATCGCCCTCATCGACAAGGCGCCGCGCAATGGCCGCGGCAAGGTCGAATATGCGACGGACATTTTCATCCTGCGACCCAAGGATCCTGCCCGCGGCAACGGCCGGATCCTCTACGAGGTCAACAACCGCGGCCGCAAGATGCTGTTCGGCAACATCGCCGACGGCCCGCAGGGCGTGAACGATCCCAAGACGATGGCCGACGTCGGCAACGGCTTTCCGCTGCGCCGCGGTTACACCATCGTGTGGTCCGGCTGGGACCCCGATGCACCGCGCGCCAACATGGGGCTGGGGCTCGCCGCGCCGGTGGCCAGCGACAACGGCCAGCCGATCGTCAAGATCGTGCGCGACGAGTTCTGCTCGGGCACGCGAGGCGGCGCCCTCGAGGTCTTCAAGCTCTCCTACGAGGCCACGACGCTGGAGCAACCGCGGGCAACGCTGACGGTGCGCGAGCGGGCCGGCGACGAGCCGCGCGAGCTGCCGCTCAACCAGTGGTCCTTCGTCGACGCGCGCTCGATCAAGCTGCGCGAAGGCACCACGCCCAAGCCGGGTTACCTCTACGAATTCCACTACGAAGCTCGCGATCCTAAGGTGCTCGGGCTCGGTTTCGCCGCCACCCGCGACGTCATAAGCTGGCTGCGTTACGACCCGGCAGCGATCGCCGCGACCGGCGGCAAGATCAGCCATGCGCTGGCCATCGGCTTTTCCCAGGCCGGTCGCTACCTGCGCAACCACATCTCCGAGGGTTTCAACCGCGACGAAGCGGGCCGCACGGTCTTCGACGGCATCCATTCGCACATCGCCGGCGTCGGCCGCATCTTCTTCAACACGCCGTTCGGGCAGCCCGCCCGCACCGGCACCCAGCACGAGGATCACGGCTTCCCGGAGAACGAGTTTCCGTTCTCGACCGCGACGCTCGCCGACCCGCTCACCGGCAAGAAAGGCTCGCTGTTCCGCGGCGACGGCTCCGATCCCAAGCTGATCGAGACCAACACTTCGACCGAATACTGGCAGAAGGGTGCCTCGCTGCTGCACACCGATCCGCTCGGCAAGGAAGACGTGGCGCTGCCCGGGCACTCGCGGGTCTACATGATCGCCGGCACTCAGCATGGCGGCCGCGCCGGCGCCACCACCGACCCCGGGCCCAACATCAACCCGCGCAATCCGCATAATCCGATGCCTGCCGTGCGCGCCCTCCTGGTGGCGCTCGACGACTGGGTGGTATCGGGCAAAGAGCCGCCGACCAGCCGCGTGCCGACGCTGGCCGCCGGCACGCTGGTCGAGCCCGACAAGACGGGCTTCCCCGCCGTGCCGGGCGCTGTCGTGGTGAAGGTCACCAACCAGGTGGCGCCGCCGGGCGACTGGGTGCACCCGAAGCCGGCCGACAAGGCCTATCGTACCCTGGTCTGCAAGGTCGATGCCGACGGCAACGAAGCCGCAGGCGTGCGCCTGCCCGACATCGCCGTGCCGCTTGCCACCTATTCGGGCTGGAACGAATACAAGCCGCCGTACCCAACGGGCGAACTCGCCGACCGTGACGGAAGCTGCCTGCCCTTCGCCATCGACAAGGCAGCCCGGCAGGCCGCGGGCGATCCACGGCCGTCGATCGCCGAACGCTACAAGAGCGGCGCCGATTACGTGGCCAAGGTCGAGGCTGTCGTCGCAGCGCTGCAGAAGGACCGCCTGCTGCTGGCCGAGGACGCCAAACGCTATCTTGAGCGAGCCCAGCGCGAACCGCGCGTCGCGCCGTAAGGGGGAGATCGTCATGCCCAAGCTCGACCGCGACGGGGTCAAGATCCATTACGAGATCCACGGTTCCGGCCCCACGCTGCTGCTGAGCCACGGCTACAGCTCGACCGCGCGCATGTGGGACGGCCAGGTCGCGGCGCTCAAGGACCGCTACCAGGTCATCGTCTGGGACATGCGTGGCCACGGCGAATCGGACTATCCGAGCGATCCCAAGCTCTATTCCGAGGCGCTCACCGTAGGCGACATGAAGGCCCTGCTCGATCTTGTGAGTGCGAAGAAGGCGATCGTCGGCGGCCTGTCGCTGGGCGGCTACATGTCGCTCGCTTTCAACGCCAGCCATCCCGAGCGGGTGCGGGCGCTGATGCTGTTCGACACCGGCCCGGGCTTCAAGAAGGACGAGGCGCGCGCCCGGTGGAACGAGACGGCGCACCAGCGCGCAGCCACTTTCGACGCCAAGGGACTGGCGGCGCTCAATTCGTCGGACGAGGTCAAGCTCACGCGCCATCGCGACGCCACCGGCCTGGCCGGCGCCGCGCGCGGCATGCTGGCCCAGCAGAACGACCGGGTGATCCAGTCGCTCGACAAGGTCGCCGCGCCGACCCTGGTGCTGGTCGGCGCCGACGACACCAATTTCCTCGCCGCCACCGACTACATGGCGGCCAAGATCAAGGGAGCGACCAAGGCGGTCATTCCCGACGCGGGCCACGCCTCCAACCTGCATCAGCCCGCGCGTTTCAATCAGGCAGTCGAGGCGTTCTTGGCCAAGCTGCCGGCAGCTTGAGGAGAAGAATCATGGGCAAGCGAATCGCAGTCGTCGGCGTCGGCGCATTGGGCGGATATGTCGGCGGCAATCTCGCCCATGCCGGCGAGGACGTGACCCTGATCGATTTCTGGCCGGAGAACATCGAGACCATCCGTAAGCGCGGGCTCGAGCTCGACGGCGTGACGCCGGAGGAGAAGTTCACCGTCACCAACGCCAAGACCATGCATCTCACCGAGATGCAGGACCTGTCGCGCCAGAAACCGATCGATATCGCCTTCGTGTCGATGAAGTCCTACGACACCGAATGGGCGACGGCCTTGATCAAGCAGTATCTGGCGCCCGACGGCTATGTCGTGTCGCTGCAGAACTGCCTGAACGAGGAGCGCATCGCGGGCGTCGTCGGCTGGGGCAAGACGGTGGGCATGGTGGCCTCGCTGATCTCGGTCGACATGTTCGAGCCCGCCCGCATTCGCCGCACCGTCGCCAAGGGCGGCGACAAGCATACGGTGTTCCGCGTCGGCGAGGTCCATGGCCGCATCACCAAGCGGGTCGAGGAGCTGCGCGACATGGTGGGCCGCATCGACAGCGCCAAGACCACCACCAACCTGTGGGGCGAACGCTGGTCCAAGCTGTGCCAGAACGGCATGAAGAACGGCGTCTCGGCCGCCACCGGCCTCACCGGTGCCGACTGCGACCGCAACGACGCCATCCGCCGCTTCTCGATCAAGCTCGGCGGCGAGGCCGTGCGGGTCGGCCAGGCGCTGGGCTACCACATCGAGAAGATCGGCAAGATGGAGCCCGAGACTCTGGCCAAGGCGTCGGAGGGCGACAAGGCGGCGCTCGACGAGATCGAGACCATCCTGCGGCCCGGCTCCAACACCAATCCCAACCCGCGCGCCGACATCCAGCGCCCGTCGATGGCCCAGGACATCCGCAAGGGCCGCCGCACCGAGATCGAGTTCATGAACGGCTACGTCGCCGACCGCGGCAGCTATATCGGCGTGCCGGCGCCCACCCACGCCAAGCTGACCGAGATCGTCAAGAAGGTCGAACGGCAGGAAGTGAAGGCCGCCCCGGCGCTGCTGGGCGGCTGACCCGGCAACTCAACGATCGATTCGACGACCTCAGTACGCCGGGCCATCGGCCCACGGGCTGAAGTCCATGTTCGTCGGGTTGTCGGGACCGGTCAACGCATTCATGTCGGCTGTCGTCTGCTGGGCCATCTTCTGCAAATAGACGTCGTGCGCGTGCTGGTCACCGATATAGAGACATCCGCAGACGGTGGGATCCGAGTAGATCCACAAGGTTTTGCCTTTGTGGGTTACCTTCGAGAGCTTGTGCGGCCGAAGGCTGTTGAACGAGGCTATCTGCGCCGGAGTCTTCGGCGGAGTCGCCTTGAACCCCGAGGCGGACAGCATGTCCTCCTTCAGTTTCGCATTGCTCGCGCAGGCCGCCACGGCGATGCACAGGCTCGCAGCGGCGAGAATTCGACCGAACGGCTTCACCACAAACTCCGTAGTCACTAGTTGAGGTACAGGCCATAGGCGTCCGCGGCGTCCCACGCGTCGCCCCAGTCGAGGTTCGCCATCGTCGCCGTCGGATTGTAGGGATCGGGGTCGTTGTTGTCGTACATCTGATTGACCCTGGTATCGATCATCTGCTGGGTCGCCTTCTTGATGTAGGCGTCATAGGCGGTCTGGCTGCCGATATAGAGGCAGCCGCAGACGTTGCGATCGGGGTAGACCCAGACGCTCTTGCCCTTGAAGGTCGTCTTCGAGAGGCGATGGGGCGGCAGGCTCCGGAACGAGGCGACCTGCTGCGGAGTCTGCAGCGGAAGCTGCCTGAAGCCCGAATCCGCCAGCAGGTTGGCCTTGCTTTCCGGCTTGTAGTCACAGGCCAGCAAGGCACCGGCGAGCCCCAGAAGGGCGAGAATTGACGTGAACAACTTCACTATGATCTCCCTGCTCAAGCGCGGCGGCCTCGCCGTCACGGCTCGGCGGCGAACTCGGGCCACGGGCTGAAGTCCCAACTCGACTGATCACTGGGCACTGTCACGGTCGTCATGTCGAGCAGCGACTGTTGGTTCTGCTTATTCAAATAGGCGTCATGAGCGGCCTGATTGCCGACATAGAGGCATCCGCAGATGGTCGGATCGGAATACACCCAGACGGTCTTGCCCTTGCGGGTCGTCTGCACGAGCTTGTGTGGTGGCAGGCTCTTCAACGACGCCAGCTGCGCCGGCGTCGTTGGCGGAATCGCCTTGAAACCCGACGACGACAGCTTGTCTTCCTTGAATTTCGCGTTGCTTTCGCAAGCGGCCACGGCGACACACAGCGCCGAAATGACGAAAATCGACTTCCACAGTTTCATCGTTGTCCCCCAATCCAACTACAGACGCCTGCCTCGGGATTTTACTCGATCCAAGGGCCAAAATCCCGATCCGACACGTCCCCCAAACCCCCAATCGGCGCTCAGGCGGCGGCCTTGAGCGCCGTCTGAGCATCCTGTTTGAGCATATCAGCCCCCTTCTCGGCTACCATGATTGTAGGGGCGTTGGTGTTGCCCGAGGGCACGGTCGGCATGACCGAGGCGTCGATGACCCGGAGCCCGGCGATGCCGTGCACGCGCAGCCGATCGTCGACCACCGCCATCGGGTCGCTGCCCATCTTGCAGGTGCCGACAACGTGATAGGTCGTCTGGCCGGTGTGGCGGGCGAAGTCGAGCCATTCGTCATAGCTCTGCACGTCCTTGCCCGGCTTGTTCTCGTAAGCGATGTACTTCGACATCGACGGGTGAGAGACGATCTGGCGGGCGATCTGCATGCCCGCGACCGTGGCGTCGCGGTCGAGCTGGGCCGACAGGAAGTTCGGCCGGATCGCCGGTTCGACGCCGGGCGTCGCCGACTTGATGTGGATCGAGCCGCGCGAATCGGGCCGGCACTGGCCGATCACCACCGTCATGCCGGGCTCGCGCTCGAGCAGCCGCTTCTGCGCCGTGTCGTAGCTGGCATGCGCCATGTGGAACTGCATGTCGGGGCTCTCGAGGCCCGGCCGCGTGCGCACGAAGCCGTAGACGACGCCGGCCGTCAAGGCGAGGGCGCCGCGTCCGGTGGAATAGTACTTGATGATCTCCTTCATCAGGTTGAGGCCGCGGGTCTGCTCGTTCAGCGTGATCGGCAGCTTGACCCGCCAGTTCATGCGCGGCGCGAAGTGGTCGCCGTAATTCTCGCCGACGCCTTTCAGCTCGTGCCTGACCTCGATGCCGTAGCGGCGCAGCAGCTCGGGCTGGCCGATGCCGGAATGCTCCAGTACGCCCGGCGACTGCACGGAGCCGCACGACACGATGACCTCGCGATTGACCCGGGCTTCGAGCGGCATGCCGTGCACGCTGTAGGCCACGCCCACCGCGCGCTTGCCCTCGAGCAGCACATTGCGGACCAGCGCATCGGTCTCGATCTTGAGGTTGGGGCGGTGGCGCACGGGATCGAGGAAGGCGCGCGCCGTCGACTGCCGCCTGCCGTTCTTCATGGTGACCTGGTAGTAGCCGAAGCCTTCCTGGTCGCCGTTGTTGTAGTCCTTGTTCTTCGGGTAGCCGCTCGCCGCGGCGGCATCGATGAAGGCGTCGCACAGCTCGTGGCTGTCGCACATGTCGGCGACGTTGAGCGGGCCGCCCTTGCCACGGCTGTCGTCGCCGCCGCGTTCGAAATTCTCCGACTTCTTGAAGTAGGGCAGGATCTGCGAATAGGACCAGCCGCGATTGCCGAGCTGGCCCCAGGTGTCGTAGTCGAGCGGCTGGCCGCGCACATAGAGCATGCCGTTGATCGAGCTCGAGCCGCCCAGCGTGCGGCCGCGCGGGCAGGGAATGCGCCTGCCGGCCATGCCCTCCTCGGCCTCCATCTCGAAATTCCAGTTGAAGGACTTGTGGTTGAGCAGCCTGGTGAAGCCGGCCGGAATGTCGATCCACATCGACTTGTCGCGCGGACCGGCCTCGAGCAGCAGCACCTTGACGCCCGGATCCTCGGTCAGCCGGTTGGCCAGCACGCAGCCCGCCGAGCCGCCGCCCACGATGACATAATCCCATTTCGCCATGACGCCTTTTTCCTCCCTGCTGGGATCGATTCATATCAAGACGGACCGCGGACGTCTCGCCCGCTCATGAGCATGAGGCGGGCGGGACGCCCGCGCTCCGATTAACGCAGATGGCAGGAAACGTGATGTCCCGGCGCGATTTCGCGCAGCGGCGGCGATTCGACCTTGCAGCGCGGGATGGCATAGGGGCAGCGGGTATGGAAATGGCAGCCCGAGGGCGGCTTCACCGGGCTCGGCACGTCGCCCTGCAGCACCCGCTTGTGGCGCCGGATGGCGGGATCCGGCACCGGCACGGCCGACAGCAGCGCCTCGGTATAAGGATGCTGGGCGCGGGTGAAGATCGAGCGCGTGTCGGCATATTCGACGATGCGGCCGAGATACATCACGGCGATGTGGTGGCTGATATGTTCCACCACCGCCAGATTGTGCGAGATGAACAGGTAGGAGAGCTGCCGCTCCCGCTGCAGGTCCTGCAGGAGATTGATGACCTGGGCCTGGATCGAGACGTCGAGCGCCGATACCGGCTCATCGCCCACGATCAGCTTCGGCCCGAGCGCAAGCGCGCGGGCGATGCCGATCCGCTGGCGCTGGCCGCCCGAGAACTGGTGCGGATAGTTGGCCATCTGGGCAGGCCGCAGCCCGACGCGCGCGAACAGCGCCGCGATCTGCTCGCTGCGTTCCTTGCGGTTGGCCACGCCATGGACCAGCAGCGGCTCGCCCACGATGTCGCCCGCCGTCATGCGCGGATTGAGCGACGAGAACGGATCCTGGAAGATGATCTGCATCTGGCTGCGGTAGGGCCGCAGTTCGGCCTTGGACAGATGCGTGATATCGGTGCCGCCCACCACGATCGATCCCGAGGTCGGCTCGATCAGGCGCAGCACGGCCCGGCCGGCCGTGGTCTTGCCGCAGCCGCTCTCGCCCACCAGCCCCAGGGTCTCGCCGACGCCGATGGCGAAGCTGATGCCGTCGACCGCATAGACCTGGCCGACCGTGCGGCGCAGCACGCCCTTTTTCACCGGGAAGTGCTTCTTGAGGTCCTTGATCTCCAGGACGGGCTGGTTGGCGCTAGCCATCGCTGTGCCAGCAGGCTGCCCAATGGGCCGGCCGCTTCTGTTCGTAGGTCGGCCGCTCGCGCCGGCAGAGATCGTTGGCCCGGCTGCAGCGCGGCGCGAAGGCGCAGCCCTCCGGCAGGGCGAACAGCGGCGGCACCATGCCGGGGATCTCCTGCAGCCGGTCGGTGGCGTTCCTGGCCTCGCCGCGCAGCAGGTCGAGCCGCGGGATCGAGGCCAGCAGGCCCACCGTGTAGGGATGCAGCGGCCGGGCGAACAGCTCGCCCACCTCGGCTTCCTCGACCTTGCGGCCGGCATACATGACGATGACCCGCCGCGCGGTCTCGGCGACGACACCGAGATCGTGGGTGATCAGGATCACCGCGGCGCTGAACTCGCGCTGCAGCTCGACGATCAGCTCGAGGATCTGGGCCTGGATGGTGACATCGAGCGCCGTCGTCGGCTCATCGGCGATCAGCACCTTGGGATTGCAGGCCAGCGCCATGGCGATCATGGCGCGCTGGCGCATGCCGCCCGAAAGCTGGTGCGGATATTCCTTGGCGCGCTGGGCGGGCTCGGGAATGCGCACCAGGTCGAGCATCTCCACCGCGCGCTTGAGCGCCGTCTTGCGATTCATGTCGCGGTGCAGGATCAGCGCCTCGGAAATCTGCTTGCCGATCGTCATCACCGGGTTGAGCGAGGTCATCGGCTCCTGGAAGATCATCGAGATCTCGTTGCCGCGCACCCCGCGCATCTCTTCTTCGCTGATCTTCAAGAGATCGCGCCCGGCGAGCTTCACCGCGCCGGAGACGATGCGGCCCGGCGGATCGGGGATGAGCCGCATCAGCGACAGCGCCGTCATGCTCTTGCCGCAGCCCGATTCGCCCACGATCGCCAGGGTCTCGCCCGAGGCGACCTGGAAATCGACGCCATCGACCGCCTTCACGATGCCTTGTCTTGTGTAGAACCAGGTGCCGAGGTCTTCGACCTCGAGAAGCGACGCCATGAACGCTGCCCTCAGGATCGCTGGCGGGGGTCGAGGACGTCACGCAGCGCGTCGCCCAGAAGGTTGGTGCCGAAGACGGCGAGGCTGATGGCGACGCCAGGGAAGATCACCAGCCAGGGCGCCGTGCGCACGTACTCGGCGGCCGATTCCGACAGCATGCGGCCCCACGAGGGATAGGGCTCGGGGATGCCGAGGCCCAGGAAGGAAAGCGCCGCCTCGACCAGGATGGCCGAGCCCAGCTGCGCCGTTCCCAGCACGATCAGCGGCGCCAGGGTGTTGGGCAGCACGTGGCGCACGGCGATGCGCACCTCGCCCATGCCGACGGCGCGCGCCGCCTCGACGAAGGGCTGCTCGCGCAGCGAGAGCGTGCTCGACCGCACGACGCGGGCCACGGTCGGCACCAGCGGGATGGCGATGGCGATGATGGTGTTCTGCAGCGAGGGACCGAGCGCCGCGGCCATGACAAGCGCCATCACCAGCAGCGGCAGCGACTGCATGATATCCATCAGGCGCTGGGTGATGAGATCGACGGTGCCGCCGAGATAGCCGCTCATCAGGCCGATCGAAATGCCCAGGATGCCGCCCGCCAGGGTCGCGCCGAGGCCGACGGTGAGCGAAATGCGCGCGCCGAAGACGATGCGGCTGAACATGTCGCGGCCCATGAAGTCGGCGCCCAGCCAGAACACGCTGCCAGGACGGGCCAGCGACGCCTTGGCGTCGGTCGTCGTCGGATCCATCGGCGCGATGAAAGGGGCGAACACGGCGGTCAGTACGAAGACCAGCACGATCACCGCACCGACCGCGCCCAGCGGGTAGCGGCGGGCGAAGAAGAGGATGCGGCTCCACCAGCCGGTGATATTGGCGCCGGCGCGGGCCAGTTCGGCGTCGTGGTTGATGACGGCCATGGGCGCCTCAGTCCGCGAACTTGATGCGGGGGTCGAGGGCCATGTAGGCCATGTCGACCAGGAAATTGACCGTGACCACCACG
>JABCYT010000022.1 GCA_013290035.1 Alphaproteobacteria bacterium | reverse complement strand
CCTGTTCGGCATTCCGGCCTTCATCATTCCGCCCGCCAGCCTGGTCTGGGACGAGTTTTTGAACATGCTGGCGCGCGACCGTCTCGTCTATCACACGGCGATCACGGCGATGCAGGTCGGCGTCGGTTTCGTGCTGGGCGTGCTGCTCGGCATCCTGTGCGGCTTCGCCCTCGGCATGTCGCCGGCGGCCGAGTTCGTGCTGTCGCCTTATATTCTGGCGCTGCAGATCGCCCCCAAGGTCGCCTTCGCACCGCTGTTCATCATCTGGTTCGGCTACACCGTGTACCCGAAGATCCTGGTCTGCGTGCTGATCGTGTTCTTCCCCATCATGATCAACGTTTTGGGCGCGGTGCGGGCGCTCGATCCCGACATCGTGCGGCTGGCCAAATCCTTCACCGCCAACCGCCTACAAGTCTTCTGGAAGATCGAATTTCCCGCCGCCATGCCGCCGCTATTCGCCGGTCTTCGCATCGCCGCCACCCTGGCGGTGATCGGCGTGCTGGTGGGCGAGCTGGTCGGCGGCAACACCGGGCTGGGCTATCTGCTGGCCTTTGCCGAGGGCTCGGGCGACACCGCGAAGGTCTTCGTCACCATCATCCTGCTCACCCTGATCGGCATCGTCCTCTACGGCATCGTCGTCGCGGTCGAGACGCGCGTGTTGCACTATCTGCCCGCCCGGGCGCGGCTCGCCACATGAGCCTGCAGGGTCGCACCATCCTGATCACCGGCGCCGGGCGCGGCCTTGGTCGCGCCTTTGCCGAGGCCTGTGCCGCGGCAAAGGCCGATACGATCGTCGTCGCCGACGTGCAGGCGGAGTGGGGCGAGGCCACGGCCGAGGCGCTGCGCTGCGCCGGCGCCAAGGCCACCTTCTTTGCGGTCGATCTCGGCGATCCGGGTTCGATCGACGCCTTCTCGGCCAAGGTCAGGGCTCAATACGCCCATATCGACGGTCTGGTGAACAACGGCGCGATCGCCACGGGAATCGGCGGCAAGACCTTCGAGGAGATCGACATCGCGACCTGGGACAAGGTGATGGCGGTCAATGTCCGCGGCACGTGGCTGATGATCAAGGCGATGGCGCCGTTGTTACGCCGCTCCCGCCTGGGCGGCCGCATCGTCAATCTGGCGTCGGACACCGCGCTGTGGGGCGCGCCGCGCCTGCTTCATTATGTCGGCAGCAAGGGCGCGGTGATCGCGATGACCCGCTCGCTGGCCCGCGAGCTCGGGCCCGACGGCATCGCCGTCAACACCATCGCGCCGGGTCTCGTGCTGGTCGAGGCGACCGAATACGTGCCCGAGGAGCGCCGGCAGCTCTACGTGTCGGGCCGCGCCATGCAACGCGCCCAGCTTCCCGACGACGTCACCGGCGCCGTCGTGTTCCTGCTGGGGCAGGGCGCGGGTTTCGTCACCGGCCAACTGCTGCCCGTCAACGGCGGCTTCGTCTTCAATTGAGGAACAGGTTCCTGGGACTCTGACATGGCAAGCGATCCGCTTCCCCTCGAGAACAAGTACATCGTCCCCGCGCTGGCGCAGGGGCTTGGCATCCTGTCGTTGTTCGGCGGCGCGCATCGCAGCTTTACCGCACCGGAAATTGCCAAGAAGCTGTCGCTGCCGCGCACCAAGGTCTTTCGTCTGCTGCAGACGCTGCTGTCGATGGACTATCTGCGCTGCGAGGAAGACAAGCGTCACTTCAGCCTGGGTCCGGCGCTGCTCAGCCGCGGCTTCGAGTACCTCGCCTCCCTCGACATGGTCGAGGTCGCCCAACCGATCCTGCAGCGGCTGCGCGACCGGACGGCCCTGTCGGCCCACATGGCGATCCGCGACGGCCGGGAGATCATCTATGTCCTGCGCTTTCCCGCCCGCAGCACGATCGCCAGCAGCGTCAATATCGGCACGCGCTTTCCCGTGCATGCCACGATCATGGGCCGCATGACGATCTTCGAAATGGACGACAAGGAACTGGAGCGGCTGTTCCGCGACCAGCCGCTGGAGCGCTTCACCAAGCAGACGCCGACGACGCTCAAGGCCTTGAAGGCGATTTTGGCGGAGGATCGGACGCGCGGCTACGCTGTCAGCCAGGCCTTCTTCGAGGCGGGCGTCAGCTCGATCGCCGCCCCGGTGCGCGACGGCGCCGGCCGCATCGTGGCGGCCATCAACGTCACGGCGGTGAATGCCCATATCGACGAGAAGGACATGCACGGCGCGCTCAAGGACGCGGTCATCGAGGCGGCCGCCGAGATCTCGCGATGGCTATGCCGCACCGCGACGGTCGAGGCGCCCGCCGGCCCGGTCAAGCGCGTCAAGGCAAGGGAGAGCGTGCATGCCTGAACAGGTTTTCGACGACGTCAGCGATCCGTTTTTCATTCGAAGTGGAGGAATGTGCCATGCCAGATAGCAGCCTGACCCAGCAGCCGAGCGCCCTCGCGAACGAGATGCGCGCCTATACGGGCCTGTTCACCGAAAAGACGTTCGACTGGGACGCCTTTCCCGCCAGCCGGGGCTTCCCCGACCTGCTGCGCGCCCAGCTGCGCTATGTCGGCGCCGGCGGGTCGCCCAAGTCGAACGATCCCACGACGCTCAAGGCCGAGCACTTCACCTTCAGCCTGGTCAACCAGCCGGTCGGCAAGTTCGCGGCATCGCACGCCCACGAAGTCGTCGAGCATTTCATGATCCTGCAAGGCGTGCTCACCGTCGGCACGGTGTGGGGCGACGAGGTGGTCGAGGTCAAGCTCGGGCCCAAGGACCTGCTGCTCAACAAGAGCGGCCGGCCGCACGGCTTTCGCAACGACGGCGTCGAGCCGGTGCTGATGCAGATCACGGTCGGCAGCGGCACGCCCGAGATGCCGGTCCATGTCTGCCATCCCAAGAACAAGGACCTCGAACTGTCGCGCCGCTTCGGCGCCCCGGGGCCGGAAAAGATCCATCTGTTCTCGCCCGAGAGCACGGACCGCCGGCATCAGGAGCTGGCCAAGCACGTCGTGCGCTATCGCGACCGCACGCCGGTGTGGGACAAGGCGGGCTTCGCGCGCCTCGCCTATGTCGGCGAGGGCGGCGCCCCGGCGCACGGCTATCGCATGGACATGATCCATCTGCCGAAGGGCGTCGCGGTGAAGCCCTACGTCCGCGATGTCGAGGATGTCTACTTCGTGCTGGACGGCGCGATCACCGCCGGCTGGGTGCAGGATGGCGAGGTCGTCGAGCGGCGTCTCGGCACGCGCGACCTGCTGTTCAACCCGGCCGGTCGTCCGCACTATTTCCGCAACGACGGCGTCACCGACGCGCAGTTCACGATGGTGGTGGGCACGGGCGCTCCCGAATCGGTCAGCTTCGAGGCGGCGTGACGACGAGTCCCGGGGCTTCCCGCCGGATCGAGGGCGGCGGCTCCGTTTTCACCTATAGGGAGGCGGGCGCGGGAACGCCGCTCGTCCTGCTGCACGGCATCGGGTCGGCCGCGGGCGCCTTCGACGACCAGCTCGCGGGCCTGTCGGACCGGCTGCGTGTCATTGCCTGGGACGCGCCGGGCTACGGCGGCTCGACCGGTCTCGCGCCCCAATCGCCCCGAGCCGGCGACTACGCCGCGGCGCTCGGCGCGATGCTCGATGCGCTCGGCATCCCGGCCTGTCACCTGGTCGGCCATTCGCTCGGCACGCTGATCGCGGCCTCCTTCGCGGCCGACCATCCGCAGCGCATCCTGTCGCTGACCCTGGCCAGCGTTGCCGCCGGCCAAGCACGGCTGCCGGCCGCCGAGCGGGAGAAGGCCCTGGCGCAGCGCCTGGGCGACGTCGTCGAGCTCGGCCCCCGTCGCATGGCCGAGCAGCGCGGTCCACGCCTGCTGGCGCCCGCCGCAACGCCTGAGATGCTGCGGCGGGTCGTCGAGACCATGGCGGCTGTCCATCCCGGCGGCTACAGCCAGGCGGCGCGCATGCTGGCGTCGGGCGACATCAAGGCCGACATTTCGAGCCTGCCGGCGGACATGGCGGTCCAGTTCCTCTACGGCGACGGCGACGTCGTCACGCCACCGGCGCGCAACATCGAGGTCGCGGCATTGCGGCCCACCGCGCCGGTCCATGTCATCAAGGACGCCGGCCACGCCGTCTATCTCGAACAGCCCGCCCGGTTCAATGCCATCGTGTCCGATTTTGTCGCCAGGAGTACCCGGTCATGAAACGCCGCACGCTGCTGGCCCTTCCCGCCTTGCTGGCGCCCGCGGCCTTCCTGGCCGGCACGCGCGCCGGCGCCCAGGCGTACCCTTCCAAGCCGATCCACATCATCGTTTCAGTCTCGGCCGGCGGGTCGATCGACACCATCGCCCGCTCGATCGGCGAGGCGCTGTCGCAAAGCACGGGCCAGCCCGTGGTGATCGAGAACAGGCCCGGCGCCAACGGCAACATCGCCGCCGCCGCGGTGGCGCGCGCGGCGCCGGATGGCTACACGCTGCTGGCCACGGGCGGCAGCACGCTCAACCTCAATCCGTTCCTTTATCGGGAGCTGCCGTTCGATCCGCAGAAGAGCTTCGCGCCGGTCACGCTGACGGTGCGCACCAACTTCATCCTCGTGGTCAGCCCCAAGCTCGGCGTCGAGTCGGTGGAGGCATTCGTGGCACTGGCCCGGGCACATCCCAAGACGCTGAACTACGGATCGGCGGGCAGCGGCAGCCTGATCCACATCGCCACCGAGCTGTTCAACACGACGACGGGGATCGAGACCAACCACGTACCCTACAAGGGGCTGGCGCCGGCAGTGGCTGACCTTTTGGCCGGCCAGATCGACTTCATGTTCGATTCGGCAACGACGATGTCCCACATCCAGGCCGGACGGCTCAGGGCACTGGCCGTCATCGGTCCGAATCCGTTGCCGGCGTTGCCGCAGCTCAAGCCATTGTCGGCTTACGGCATCATGGGCGTCGACGTGGTGTCGGGCTGGCACGCTTTGTTTGCCCCGGCCGGCACGCCAACGGAGGTCATCGACCGGTTGAATGCCGCCCTGCAGGCCATCCTGGCGTCGGCCGCCCTCCAGGAGCGCATCGTTTCGCTGGGCGCCGAGCCTGCTGCCTGCACGCCCGACCAACTCGCCAAAATTCTGGCTAACGACCTCGAGCGCCTAGAACCCATCGTCAAACGCACCGGCGCAAGTCTCGACTGAACCGGGTAAAGGTCGCTTCCAGGAAAAGCCAAGCCGGCCTGTGGAATTGCCCTCGATACGCAGCGGCAATATCGACCCGGTCAGATAATCGGAACGACCAATTCTTGCAGGCGTTACGCGAACTATGTAAGGCTCGCGCGTCAACCCCCGTCGAACTTGAATCGCACGAGAGCAGCCGATGTCGCACCGCCTCACCAAGAAGCACCAGCGCGACCAGGCCGCCATCGCGCGCTGGCGCACCTACGACGACAGCGTGTTCAAGCGCATCGGCATTTCGCGCGAGGCGCTCGAAAAGGCGCAAGTGGGCTTCCAGGGACCGATCCTGTTCCCCGGCGAGCCGGGCTACAGCGGCGTCAGCTTGCTCTCCAACGCGCGGTTCGATCCGCAGCCCTCCGTCATCTTCATGTGCGAGGTCGAGAACGACGTCCGAATCGCCCTCAACATGGCCTGGGGCGGACCGGCAAACGTACCCTTCACGGTGCTCTCGGGGGGCCACTGTACCGCGGGCTTCTCGGCGACCGACGGCATACTGATCGACGTCAGCAACCTCAACTCGGTGACGGTCGACCCGGTGAGCCAGACCGCGATCGTCGGAACCGGCTGCCAGATGGCCGCGCTCTTCGCGGCGCTCGATGAATACGGCCTGCACGTGCCGGGCGGCGAGTGCGACGAGGTCTGTGTCGGCGGCTACATGCAGGGCGGCGGCCAGGGCTTCACCAGCCGCACCTACGGCATGCACTGCGACAACGTCATCGAAGTGCGCGTCATGCTCGCCGACGGCTCGATCGTCACCGCCAATGCCCAGCAGAACTACGATCTGTGGTGGGCCGTGCGCGGCGGCACCGGCGGCAATTTCGGCGTCCTGCTGACGGAAAAGCTGCAGTTGCGCCCGCTCGGCCAGGTCTATGGCTGGGCGGTGCGCTGGCCACTCGCGCAGGAAAGCGATCGCGTCAATGCGGCCGCGGCGCTCTACATGCTGCAGCAGCAGTACATGCTGACGGCGCCGCCGGAGCTCAATCCGCAGGTGATGATCTGCTACCAGAGCGAGACCTTTCCCGGCTCGGCGTTTCTGCCCTACCTGATGATCCGCGGCCTCGACACGCGCGGCGCCAGCGTCGGCCAGGCCGTCTACCAGGCGTTCGGTGCGCTGCCCGGCGCGCTGATGCAGTACGACCTCACCGACACGTTCACCGTCGTCAACAAGCAGTTGCTCGAATCGCCGAACGAAATTCCTCAACTCCCGACCAACCCCTGGCCACCCGAGGACAAGCAGGCCCGCTACGTGTCGATGAGCTTGACGCAGCAGCAGTGGCAGTCGTTGCTCGACTTCTACATCACGGCGCCCAACCAGCCGAACCAGTACTCCTACATCTGTCTCGAGCTCTATGGCGGGGCGATGAACAGCTATCCCATCGAGGATAGCGCCTTTATCCATCGCACCAGCGCCTTCAGCGCCTTCATGGACGTGTTCTGGTACGGCGACGAGCAGCAGCCGCTCGCCGAGGCTTTCCTCGATTCCTGGTGCAGCTTCATGAACAATTTCGCCAACGGCGAGATCTATCAGAACTATCCCAGCCTGAACGTGCCCGACTACCGCACCAGCTACTGGGGCCAGGCGTTCAGCGGCCTGCTGGCCGCGAAGCAGAAATACGATCCGCAGATTTTCTTCTCTTTCCCTCAGATGATCGCGCCCTACCCCGATGGCAGGGCCAGCACGCCGGTCTGGCCACCCAAGGTCGCGGAAGCGGTGAAAAAGCCCATCCAACGCGACGCCGGTCGCGCCGGCTCGTAGGCGGGCGGGGTCGATGGCGAACGACATCGACCAGTGGCTTGAGGGGCTCGGCCTCTCGACTTATCGCGAGGCGTTTCTCGCCAACGACGTCGATTTCGATACCCTGCCTCTCCTCACGGCCGAGGATTTGCAGCAGATCGGCGTCAAGTCCGTCGGCCATCGCCGCCGCATGCTCGAGGCGATCGCCGCACTCGGCCGTGGGCCGGCGGCGCCCGAGGAAAAGCCGAAGCCCGCAGCCGCCGCCCCGTCCGCTGTGCCGGAGAAGCCCGCCGGCGGACGCGCGCCGGTGTCCGAGCGCCGGCAGATCACTGTGATGTTTTGCGACCTGGTCGATTCCACGGCGCTGTCGGCGCGCCTCGACCCCGAGGATCTGCACGAGCTGCTGACGGCCTATCGGGCGTGCATCGGCGAGGCCGTGCGACGCAACCGCGGCTTCATCGCCCACTATGTCGGCGACGGCGTGTTCGTTTATTTCGGCTACCCCCACGCGCTGGAGCAGGACGCCGAGCGCGCCCTGCGCGCCGGTCTCGCCGTGATCCGCGAGCTCGGCCAGCTCAAGCCCATCGCCGGGGCGGTGCCGCAGGTCCGCATCGGCGTGGCGACCGGCCTCGTCGTTATCGGCAACGTGGCCGAAGGCGGCTCGGCCGAGAAGGTCGACGTCACCGGCGAGACGCCCAACCTTGCCGCGCGCATCCAGGGCCTGGCGCGGGCCAACGAGCTGGTGATCGCCAAGAGCACGCGCGCCCTGGTCGGCGATCTCTTCGACTGCACCGACATCGGCCGCTTCGAGCTGAAGGGCCTGCCCGAACCGGTGCCGGCGTGGCGCGTCACGGGCGAGCGCTCGGTCGTCAGCCGCTATGACGCCATGCGCTCGGGGCGCGCCATCGCCCTGGTCGGCCGCGAGAGCGAGCTTGCCCGTATCAGCGACCGGCTGGCCGCCGCCAAGGCCGGCGCGGGCCAGGTCGTCCTGGTGGTGAGTCAACCGGGATTCGGCAAGTCGCGCCTGGTCGAGGAAGTGCACCGCATCACGGGCACGGAGGAGCGCGGCCGGTTCGTGTTGCAGTGCTCGCCGGATCAGGAGCAGACGCCGTTCTTTCCCGTGATCCACCAGCTCGAGTACGCTGCGGGCATCGCCACCGAGGACTCGGCAGGCCAGCGCCACGACAAGCTTGAGGCCCTGCTGAAGCGCATCGGCGCCTATTCGCTCGAGCGTCTGGCGACCGTGCTCGACCTCTTGCGCATCGAGGCGAGCGGCACGCCCGCGGCGCAGGTCGTCAAGACAGGCAATGCGCGCGCGCGTACCTTGAAGGCCTTGCTCGATCTCACCGAGGCGGCCCTCGGCCACACGCCGGCGCTGGTGGTCGAGGACGTGCAATGGGCCGATCCCTCGACCGTCGAGTTTCTCGGCATGGTCGTCGACATGGTGCGCAACGGCTCGACCCTGGTCGTGGCCACGGCCCGGCCGGAATTCACCGCGACCTGGGAGGATCAGCCGCACGTCACCGTACTGCGCCTCGACCGCCTGGCGCCCGCCGAGCTGCGCCGGCTGGTCCAGAGCCTCGCCGGCACGGAAGCGCTGCCCGCCACCGTCGTCGACCAGATCGTGGCGCGCTCCGACGGCGTGCCGCTGTTCGCGCAGGAGCTGACGCGCGGCATCCTCGCCAGCGGCCGTCGCCAGGCGGGTGCGCTCGCAATCCCGTCGACGCTGACCGAATCGCTGCTGGCGCGGCTCGACGGCCTGCAGCACGGCCGCGAAACGGCGCAGCTCGCCGCCGTGATCGGCCGTGAATTCCCTATCGACCTGCTGATGGCGGTCTCCGCCGAGGAGGCTGATGCGACGCGCGAGGGCGTCCGCCGCCTGCTCGAGGCCGGCATTTTCGTGCGCCGGCACAGCTCATTCGGCGAAGCCGCCGGCTTCCACCACATGCTGGTGCGTGACGCGGCCTACGAGCTGCTGTTGCGCCGCGATCGCGCCCGCCTGCACGACAAGGTGGCGCTGGCCCTCGAGCAGCAGTTTCCCGACATGGCGAAGGCGATGCCCCAGCTCGTCGCCCATCATTTCACCGAGGCCGGCAACCACGCCAAGGCGATCGACTATTGGGAGTGGGCGGGCGCCGACGCCGCGGTGCGTTCCTCGCCGGTCGAGGCGATCGCGCACTACGAGAAGGCACTCGAGGTCCTCGCGGCCTTGCCGGCCGGGGTGGAGCGCGAGGAACGCGAGCTCGGCCTGCGGCTCGGCATGATCGGGCCGCTGATCGTGGTGCGCGGCCACGGCTCGCGCGACGTCGCCGCCGCCGTCGACCAGGCGCTGGACCTGCACCGCCGCCTCGATTCCAAGCAGTCGATCGTGCCGCCGCTTACCCTGAAGTGGCTGGCCCAGCTCGGCGGCAGCGACTACGAGGCGCTCTACGGCACAGCCCTGTTGATTGCGGAGAAGGCCAAGAGCGCCGGCCCGGTCGATCGCCTGCTGGCGCATCGCACCATGGGCACCACGCTGCTGTTTCGCGGCGAGCTCGCGGCGGCCGTCGCCCAGTTCACCGCCTTCCTCGGGATCTACGAACCGAGCGCCCACGATTCCCTGCTGGCCAGGGCCGGCGCCACCAGCCATGCCGGCGCCTCGCTGCTGGGTCTCTCGGAGTGCTTTACGCTGATGGACCGGCCGGCCGAACGCGACAAATGGCGCAAGGCGCTGTTCGCCCACGCGACGGAGCGCAACCACATAGCGAGTCTCTGCCCGACGCTTGCATTCGGCGGGTGCTGGATCTCGGCAACCCTGCGTCACTTCGACGAATTCCCGCCCTATGCCGAAGAACTGAAGCGCCTGGTGCAGCGCCACGATCTCACGCCGTGGCAGCCGCATGCCGACCTGATGTCGGGCCTGGCGGAAATCTATCGTGGCTCGAATGCGCCGGGTTTCATGCTCGCGCGCCAAGGCGTCGATGCGCTGATCGCCATGAATGCCTACGCGCTCAGCAGCTGGATCGTCCTGTTCGCCGATGCCTGCGATGCGCACGGGCGCATCGAGGAGGCAGCCGCGCTCTTGCCCGTGGCGGAGGTTCGCATCGAAAAGGGCGAGCGCTGGGTCGCCGCGGAATTCCATCGCCTGCGCGCCAAGCTGGCGGCGGCGCGCGGCGGCCGGCCCGGAACCATCAGTGCCGACTTCGACGAGGCGATGGCAATCGCCAGCAAGCAAGGGGCCGGCCTATTGCGCGAACGCGCCCAACGGGATCTGGAGAAATGGCGGCCCTGAGCGACATCGACGGCTGGCTCGAAAGCCTGGGCCTGTCGACCTACCGCGAGGCGTTTCGCGCCAACGACGTCGACTTCGAGACGCTCCATCTGTTGACGGCCGAGGATCTGCAGCAGATCGGTGTTACCTCGGTCGGTCATCGCCGTCGGATGCTGGCGGCAATTGCCGACCTCGTCCGACAGCCTGACCACGAGCCGGCGCCCGCCACTCCCCCGCCTGTCCAGCCCATCGCCGCTGCGCCACCGGTCAACCGCGCCCCGGTCGTCGAGCGCCGGCAGATCACCGTCATGTTCTGCGACCTGGTCGGCTCAACCGAGCTCTCGACGCGTCTCGATCCGGAGGATCTGCACGACCTGCTGGCCGCCTATCGCGCCTGCATTACCGAAGCGGTGCAACGCAACAGGGGTTTTATCGCCCACTATGTCGGCGACGGCGTCTTCGTCTATTTCGGCTATCCCCATGCCCAGGAGCAGGACGCCGAGCGCGCCCTGCGCGCGGGCCTCGCCATCATTCGCGCCGTCGGTCGATTGACGCCCATTGCTGGGGCGGTGCCGCGCGTGCGCATCGGTGTAGCGACCGGCCTCGTCGTCGTCGGCAATGTCGCCGAGGGCGGCTCGGCCGAGAAGATCGACGTCGCCGGCGAGACGCCCAACCTCGCCGCCCGCCTGCAGTCGCTGGCCGGCGCCAACGAGATGGTGATCGCCCCCAGTACGCACGCCCTGGTCGGCGATCTCTTCGACGGCGGCGAGATCGGCCGCGTCGAGCTCAAGGGCCTGCCCGACCCGGTGTCGGCCTGGCGGGTGACGGGCGAGCGCGCGGTGGTCAGCCGCTACGACGCCATGCGCTCGGGGCGCGGCGTCACCGACCTGATCGGCCGCGAAAGCGAGCTTGCCCGCATCAGCGACCGGCTGGCCGCCGCCAAGGCGGGTGCCGGCCAGGTCGTCCTGGTGGTGAGCCAACCGGGCTTCGGCAAGTCTCGTCTGGTCGAGGAGGTGCACCGCATCGCCGGCGCCGACGAGCGCGGCCGACTGGTGCTGCAATGCTCGCCGGACCAGGAGCAGACGCCATTCTATCCGCTAATCCATCAGCTCGAGTACGCCGCCGGCATCGCCACCGAGGATTCGCCCGCGAGCCGCCGCGACAAGCTGGAGGAGTTGCTGAAGCGCAACGGCGTCTATTCGCCGGAACGCTTCGCCATCGTACTCGACCTGCTGCGTGTCGACGCCGAGGATGCGCCTGCGCTGCCGACGCCAGCGCCTGCGGATGGGCGCGCGCGGCGCCTCAGGACGCTGCTCGACCTCGCCGAGGGCGCGATGACAAGGACCTCGGTGCTGGTGGCCGAGGACGTCCATTGGGCCGACCCTTCGACCGTCGAGTTCCTCGGCACGCTGGTCGGCATGATGCGCCACATTCCCGCGCTGCTCGTTGCCACCGCACGGCCCGAGTTTGCCGCGTCGTGGGAGGACCAGCCGCACGTCACCGTGCTGCGCCTTGATCGCCTGCAGCCCGCCGAGCTGCGCCGGCTGATCCAGGGCCTCGCCGGCACGGAAGCGTTGCCGCCCGCCGTCGTCGATCAGATCATGGCGCGCTCCGACGGCGTGCCCCTGTTCGCGCAGGAACTGACGCGCGGCATCCTCGCCAGGGGCCGTCGCCAGGCAGGTGCGCTCGCAATCCCGTCGACGCTGACCGAGTCGCTGCTGGCGCGGCTCGACGGCCTGCAGCACGGCCGCGAGACGGCGCAGATCGCCGCCGTGATCGGCCGCGAATTCCCGATCGACCTCCTGATCGCCATTTCGCCCGAGGAGCCGGGCGCCGTGCGGGAGGCCGTGCGCCGCCTGCTCGAAGCCGGCATCTTCGTGCGCCGGCACAGCTCGTTCGGCGAAGCCGCCGGCTTTCACCACATGCTGGTGCGCGACGCTGCCTACGAGCTGTTGCTGCGCCGCGATCGCGCCCGCCTGCACGACAAGGTCGCGCTGGCCCTCGAGCAACGCTTCTCCGACATCGCCACCGCGATGCCCCATCTGGTCGCCCTGCACTTCGCCGAGGCGGGCAACGCGGCGAAGGCCATCGACTATCTGGAGCGGGCCGGCGCCGATGCCGCCGCGCGTTCTTCGCCCGTCGAGGCGGTGGCGCATTTCGAGCGGGCGCTCGAGTTGCTGGCGACCCTGCCGGCCAGCCCGGCGTGCGACGAACGCGGGCTCGGGCTGCGCCTCGATCTCATCGCGCCCCTGATCGCCGCGCGCGGCCACGGCTCGCCCGATGTCGCCCAGGCGGTCGACCAGGCCCTCGACCTGCACCGGCGTCTCGAGTCCAAGCAATCGATCGTGCCGGCATTGACGCTGAAATGGCTGGCGCAGCTCGGCGGCGGCGACATCGACGCACTCTACGGCACCGCACTGCAGATCAAGGAGATCGCGCAGGACGCGGGCCCGGTCGATCGCCTGCTCGCTCACCGCACGCTGGGCTCGGCGCTGATGTTTCGCGGCGAGCTCGCCCGCGCCGTGTCCGAGTTCACCGCGTTCCTCGAGATCTACGATCCGGCCCGGCACGATGCGCTGCTCGCCAAGTCGGGCGCCACCAATCACGCGGGCGTGGCGATAATGTGCCTCGCCGAATGCTACACGCTGATGGGCGAGCGCACGGAAAGCGCCAAGTGGCGCGAGGCGATGTTCGCCTATGCCAAGGAGCGCAACCATGTGCCGAGCCTGTGCCAGGTCCTGTCCTTCGGCGGCTGCTGGCTCGCGTCACTCCTGGGCAACGTCGACGAACTCGTGCTCTACGCCGCCGAGCTGCGCAGCCTGATCGCCCGGAACAATCTCGATCCGTGGCGGCCGCACGTCGATCTGCTGTCGGGCCTGGGCGACATCCATCGCCAGTCGGTCGAGCCGGGTTTCGTGGTGGCGCGGCGCGGCATCGACGCGTTGATCGCCACCAATGCCTTCCTGCTCAGCACCTGGGTCGTGCTGTTCGCCGAAGCCTGCGAGCGGCACGGGCGCATCGGCGAGGCGCTCGAGATGCTGGCCGTGGCCGAGGCGCGCATCGCCGTGGGCGAACGCTGGCTCGAGGCCGAGTTCTATCGCCTGCGGGCCCGCTTGAAGCGGGCGCGCAGCGAACCGGCGGCCGCCGTGACGGCGGATATCGAGGCAGCGCTTGCCATCGCCACGCGGCAGGGCGCCGGCCTGCTTGGCGAGCGGGTCCGCGCCGATCTGGCCGCTGATTTGGCGGAGCGGCGCTAGCGACCTCGCCGGGATCTGTTGGCAGCGTCGACCTACGTCTGAGGTTCTCCACGCTGACCGCGGCGGCGCTGCCGGATGATCTCGGCAAGAATCGACAGCGCGATCTCCTCCGGCGTGATGGCGCCAAGATCGAGACCTGCCGGCGCCTTGACCCGGTCGAGCGCTGCGGCCGGCATACCATCGGCCAGTAGCGTCTCGCGCAGGGCCGCCATCTTGCGATGGCTGCCGACGAAGGCGTGGTACGCCCCGTCGACCGTCACCGCTGCCCGAAGCGCCGCCTCGTCGCCTTTTCCTTGCGTCGAAACAACGATGAAACGGCGGGCCTCAGTGAGACGATCGAGCTGGTAGCCGTCGATCACGACATCGGCGGCCGGCGCGCCCGACAAGTCGCCCGCCGGGGCCGCGATGGTGACGGAAAAGCCGAACCGAGGCGCCTGCTCGGCCAGTGCCGTTGCGACGGGACTGGCGCCGAGAATGACCAGCGACGGACGCGGCAGCACGGGTTCGACAAAGATGTCCATGGTGCCCTTGCTCGGGCACATGTTCTTGGCGAAGCGCACCCCGTCGCGATTTTCGCCGGGTTTCACGCCGAGCTCGGCGAGAAGGGTCTCGGGCTGGACCGACACCAACCTCGGTTCGCCATCGGCGAGGGCCTCGCGTGCGGCCTTGAGCACGGCCCCGCGGGCGCATCCGCCCCCGATCCAGCCCGCCATGATCCTGCCGTCAGGATGGATGACCGCCTTGGCTCCGGCCTT
>JABCYT010000021.1 GCA_013290035.1 Alphaproteobacteria bacterium | reverse complement strand
CCCGCCAAGGCGATCTCCAGCTTCATGCCGTCGTCCCAGCGGATGCCGCCGTTGGCGACCGGGATGATGCCAGCGGCTTTCATCGCCGTGGCCAGCTCGTTGAACTCGGCCCATGTCGCCGGCGCCTTGGTCGCGCCGACCTTGGCCATCGCCGGGCGCGACAGGAAGAGCGTGTTGGTGCGATAGACCTGCATCGGCAGGGCGATCCAGTGGCCCTGCGGCTTGTGCAAGCCGACCAGTTCGCCGGGGATCAGCTTTTCGTAACCGGCGGCGGCAACCACCGCGTCGAGGTCGACGGTCGGCGCGATCTTGCACCACGCGGCGATCTCCGGTCCCTTGAGCTGCGAGGCGGCGGGCGGGTTGCCGGCGATGATGTCGGCGCGCAGCTTGTTCATCATCTCGGTGGTGAAGCCGGGCACCGGGCTGTGCTGCCAGATGCCGCCTTCCTCCTCGAGCCGCTTGCCCAGCCCGGTGATCGCCGCACCGTCGCTGCCGGCCGACCATTGCGAGATGAACGTTACCCGCGGCTTGACCTGCGGCCAGGCCACTGCCGGGATGCCGGCCATCGCGGCCATGCCGGCGGCGCCGGCCAGGAAATCGCGCCGTCTTGAAAGCATTTCGTTCTCCCTCAGAACCACGAACACCGTGTCCGGCGACGTTCTGCTGCGGCAGGCCACCCGCGTCGCCTGAACGACATTCTCCGGCAAGCCGGGCGGAGCCACAAGCCGGTTCGAGCGCATGGCTGGCAGCGGGAGCCGCAGGGCGCCTTCCTACTGGCTACTGGCGCTTTCCTTTGAGGTAGACGCTGACGATCGTCTCATCTCCCGGATAGCTCTCGGGCGGCAGTGTCTGGATCTGCGCTTGGATGCACTTCCATTGGCCTTTCTGGAACAGGTAGGTGTCCGTGTAGGTCGACATGCTGGTCGTTTCGGTGCCGTCCCGGCGTATCGTGCGCTTGTTTGTCGAGCGAACGAGGGCGACATTGTCGATGATCGTGATGACCTCGTCGCGAACATCCCAGTAGACGACAACCTCCGGGTCGAACTGCGTGGCCCATTGCTTGAGATAGTCGGCCCGGTTCTGGCGTGTGCCCTTGGGCCCGATGCAGATGAAGTCCGCATGCATCATGGCGTCGTGCGAATCGACATCGTTGGTCACATAGTTGTGGATGAAGCGGGCATTCAGCGCCTTGAGCTCGGCCATAAGGTCGTCGTGCGGGAGACGTGACGCTACGGTTTGCATGGCATTTCCTTTCCTCGATCTAGACAGTGGCTGCCAGCCGACGGGCCACCTCGGCGGTCTTGGTGTCGGCCGGATAGAAGCACTCGATCTTCAATTGCTGCAGCGCGACGTCGAGCGGCATGGCGAACATTGTGAGCGTCGAGAAGAGGGCGAGATCCAGGTCGCCTTTGCGGAGGTGCATGGGAAGCACCGGCGAGGCGTGCGACGGGCCATGCGGCACCTTCCATCCCGACGGCAAGCCGGGGTAGGCGAAGATCTCATCGCGCAGCTGCGAGGCTGCGCTGTTGCCGCCCTGCGCGACTTCACGATGAAGGATTTGGATCAGGCTGCCCGCGAACTCTTCCCAATTCACGATGAACTGCCGCAGGCCCCTGGGGTGAAACACGACATGCATGGCGTTTCTGGCGCGCGCGTCGTCGATCTCGTAGGCTTCGTGAAAGGGGCGGAACAGCCGCCTGGAGGCGTCGTTTCGCATGCGGATGTCCCATCGTCCGTCGATGACGATTCCGGGATAGGGTTCTTGTTGGCGAAGAATGAACTCCAGCGCGCCCTGGACGTGCTGCAGATCCAATGCGTTGAAGTCGCGCTCGCCGAAAGGCGGGGCATAGCCCGCCGCGAGATGCAGGGCGTTTTGCTCGTTGAGCGGCAGGTCCAGCGTGTTGCCCAGCAGTTGGACCATTTCCCGGCTCGGTTGCGAACGGCCGGTTTCGAGGAAGCAAAGATGTCTCGCGGATACCGTCGCTTCAGCGGCGAGTTCGAGCTGGCTTAGCCTGCGAACCTGGCGCCAGTGACGCAGCAGGCTGCCAAAGTCGCGCGATGGGACATCGTGTCGGACGAGGTCTTTCGTCGTTTCCATGAGACGTAGACTAGACTTCGTCTGACGCGGATCAATTACCTCAGATGTAAGTGTCGGTCGTGCGGCCCGGCTAGAACGCCTTCGTTGGAACCGGGGATGGCGGGCAGGTCGGCGGCTTGTGAAGCTCGAGCGCCAGCAAATCTGCTGTCACGGTGGCCATCGGGGTTTCGATGGTCAGGCGATCCAGCACGCCCGAGTCGAAGAGCTGCGCGCTGATCGTGAACAGAGGTTTGTGCTGGTGCGGCTGCTCGTGGCCGCGCGAGAAGCTCATGAACACCGGCCAGGACTTCCCGGGCACGGCCACCGGCTTGTCGGCCGGCCGGCGACCGCGGATCGTGGCGGGATCCGCCGGCTTGACGTCGATCAGGAAGGTCTCGCCGGTCGCCTCGGCATCGAAGGCGACGGCCGGAAATTCCGCGGCGCCGCCGCGCAGCCGTTCGACCACGTGATCGATCAAGGCAACCGGCATCAGGGTGGGCTGCGGCAGCACGAGTTGCGCCGGCCCGTTCGGCGAGACAATTTGCGCCCTCAGCTCGTTGCCGGCCCGTTGCACCTTGCCATGGGTCTTGCGCTCGGCGCCGTTCTGGACCTGCAGGGTGCTGAAGCGGAAGGCATCGCCGGCGCGCGGCTCCTCGCCATCGAGCTTGGACGCGAGATTCATTTTCCATGTCGCCGACAGCGCGAGCTCGCCCTTGACGTCGCGCTTGAGATGCCAACCATCGCAGGTCAGCGTGAGGTCCTGCACCGCGCTGCCGACGCGCGCCGCGTTGACCGCCGCGCCCAGCCGCAGCGCATACTCCGCGCGGTACGGCTGTATTTGCGCGAACGCCGATTGCGGCAATAGCAGGGCGACAGCCGAGAGGAAACACATCAACGCGCGCATCGATGCACCTTGGGCAGTGCCGGCATGGAGGTCAATTGCCGCTTTGTCTCAGGCGCCTCGGCCCGCCGCCAAAACCGAGGTAGATTTTTTGCGCGCCAATGTTCAAACTTGGGTCGTGCTCCAAGAGTCGGGAGTGGCAAAGGGCATGATTGATCACGATGATCTCTTTACAACCCAGATGCGGGCGCTGGGATTCAGTCGCCCTGAACTGCCTGCGGATCCGCCCAGCCCCGCCGCCCTGGAAGCCGCAGACCGCATCTCGCGCTATTGGACCAGCCCGCATGCGGGCGCGCTGCGTCCGGGCTCCGAGGCCCACAAGCGTGAAGTGTGCCGGATGTTCCATGAAACGTTCAATCCCTACCGGCCGTCCATCATCGCCTGGCCAAAGCTCAGTCCGGAGGCGCTGCAACGTGTGACGTCGTTGCCGATCTGGGATGTCGCCGTACACACGGAGAGCCGGGCGCGGCTGCGCTTCGCCACCTATGCGCGTTCGGTCGAAGACGCGCAGGTGCGATCGGCCGTCGCGCTCAATGCCTGGGAAGAAGGCCGGCACAAGGAAGTGCTCGCCAACCTCGTCCAGGCTTACGGAATCGAGCTGGCCAGCGAACCGCCGTTTCCGCTTCCTCGCGATCCGCAGTGGGCCTACCTGATCACCGGATATTGCGAATGCATCGACAGTTTCTTTGCCTTCGGCCTGTTCGAGCTCGCCCGCCAATCCGGGTTCTTTCCGGCCGAACTGGTGGAGACGTTCGAGCCCGTCATCCAGGAGGAATGCCGCCACATCCTGCTGTTCGCAAATCTGATGGCATGGCAGCGGGCGAACCTGCCGTGGTGGCGGCGCCTCTACTTCGAGCTTCGCGTCGCGGCGGTCTGGGCGGTCATTGCCTGGGAACGCATCGTGCTGGCGCGCAGCATGGACGCCCAGGGCAATAACAAGGGGGATAAAGCGCAGCTCGACAGCACCTTCACCGCCAGCAGCGCCAACGCCATCAGCCCGGTCGAGATCGATGTTCGCGATCTCATGGCGCTTTGCCTGAAGGAGAATGATCGCCGCTTCGCGGGATACGATCCGCGGCTCTTACGCCCGACGACCGTGCCGAGGCTGGCCAGGTTTGCTCTTCTGGTCACCAAGCCCTGGATACGGAGAAAGGCCTCGTCGTCGGTTCAGGCCCAGAGCTGAGGGCAGCGATTCGGCAGAGGGCCTGCGTGAATCGGCACGGCCGGCGTGAGCCGGACATGGGCGATCGCCCGCGATGCCGCTATAACTTCCTGCATGAAATCGATGCCGGTGATTTTTGCCCGTCGAGCCGATCGGGGCGCGCAGGCGGGGGAACTGTCCCCACCGGTGGAGCCGCCCGCTCTCCATAATGTTGTGGCGTATCCTTGCCACAAGGTCGAACAATGAGCGAAACCCTGCGGCCGGACGATCTGGTCCTCGTGACGGGCGGCTCGGGCTTTCTCGGGTCGGCGGTCGTGCGCGCCCTGATTGCGCGCGGATCGCGCGTGCGGGCGATCGTCCGGTCGAGCAGCCCGCCCGACAATCTCGCGGGCCTGGGCTGCGAGATCGTCGCCGGCGACCTCACCGATCGGGAGTCCCTGGCGGCGGCCTTGCGCGGCGTTCGCTACTTGTTCCATGTCGCGGCGGACTATCGCTTCTGGGCGCCCGATCCTTCGGTCATCCTGCGCGTGAATGTCGACGGCACGTGCAGCCTGATGCGGGAAGCGCTGTCGGCGGGGGTCGAGCGGATCGTCTACACCAGCAGCGTCGCCGCGTTGAAGATCGCCGGTGCGACGAGCCCCGTCGACGAGACCTCGCCGCTCTCGCCGGACGAGGCCATCGGCGCCTACAAGCGCAGCAAGACCCTGGCGGAGCGTGCCGTCGAGGAAATGATCGCGCGCGACAGGCTGCCCGCCATCATCGTCAATCCGACGACGCCGATCGGGCCGCGCGACATCAAGCCGACGCCGACCGGACGCATCCTGCTCGATGCGGCGCGCGGCAGGATCCCGGCCTTCGTCGACACGGGCCTGAACTTCGCGCATGTCGACGACATCGCCGAGGGTCACCTGCTGGCCTTCGAGCATGGGCGGATCGGCGAACGCTACATTCTGGGCGGCGAGAACGTCCTGCTGCGCGACCTGCTCGCGGCAATCGCCGGCTTGAGCGGCCGTCGCGCGCCGCGCATCAGCCTGCCGCGGACGCCGCTTTACCCCCTGGCATACGGCGCCGAAGCGATCGCGCGACTGACCGGCAAGGAGCCCTTGCTCACGCTCGACGGCCTGCGCCTGGCGCGCTACCGGATGTTCTTCACCTCCGCCAAGGCCGAACGCGAGCTCGGCTACCGCAGCCGCCCCTATCTGGAGGGCGTGGCCGACGCCCTGACGTGGTTCCGGAAGGCGGGTTACCTGACATGAGTCTGGCGACGGCCCTCGGCGTCCTGGCGCTGGCGATCTGGCTCTACCTGCTGGTGGGTCGTGGCGGATTCTGGCTGACGCGCGAACGTGATGATCGCGAAGCGCCAACCCGGCCCGACCGCTGGCCGAGCGTGGTGGCCGTCGTGCCCGCGCGCAACGAGGCGGACGTCATCGGCCACTCTGTCAAAAGTCTACTGCAGCAGGATTATCCAGGCCCTTTCCGCGTCGTGCTGGTGGACGACAACAGCGATGACGGCACGGCGGCGACGGCCCGGGAAGCCGCCGCTGCCTTGGGCGCCTCCGAGCGCCTCGAGATCCTGCGCGGAACGGCTCTGCCGAAGGGCTGGACCGGCAAGCTCTGGGCTCTGCATCAGGGCGTCGAACATGCCTCCGCGGGAGGCGAGGCGCCGGACTATCTCCTGTTGACCGACGCGGATATCGGCCATGCGGCCGACAATCTCCGGTCGCTCGTGCTGCGCGCCGAGCGCTGCGGCTACGGGCTGGTTTCGCTGATGGCGCAGTTGCCGTGCCGGAGCTGGGCGGAGCGTTTCCTCGTCCCGGCCTTCGTCTTCTTCTTCCAGATGCTCTATCCGTTCGCCTGGGTAGCGCAGAAGGAGCGCAAGATCGCCGCGGCGGCCGGCGGCTGTATGCTGATCCGGCGCGGCGTGCTCGAGCGGGCGGGCGGGATCGCCTCCATCCGCTCGGAGATCATCGACGATTGCGCGCTCGCCCGCCGCCTGAAGGCCGAGGGGCCGATCTGGCTCGGCTTGACCCGTCGCGCTAAAAGCCTGCGGCCCTATGGCGGCTTCCGGGAGATCGGGCGGATGGTGTCGCGCTCGGCTTACGCGCAGCTCGGCTACTCGCCGCTGCTGCTGGCGGGAACCGTCGCCGGTATGATGTTGACCTTTGTGATGGCCTCGATCGTCACGCTTTTCGGCAGCGGACTTGCTCAGGCGGCGGGACTGTGCGCCTGGCTGCTGATGGCGTTCGCCTTCCAGCCCATGCTCCGCTTCTACCGCCTCTCACCGCTCTGGGGTCTCGCCCTGCCGGCGATCGCGGCGGCCTATACGCTGTTCACCGTGCAGTCCGCCGTGGAAGTCTGGCGCGGCCGTGGCGGGATGTGGAAGGGGCGCAGCCAGGCCATGCCGGGTGACGCATGACGGGCGCCGCCGATTTCGCCTCGGGCAAAGGCCACCGGGATGAAAACTTCCCCGTCGCCTCCCGCCTGGTGCGCCCGGAGCTGCGGCCGCCGATCCTGGCCTTCTATCGTTTCGTGCGGGCCGCGGACGATGTGGCGGATCATGCCCGCGCGTCACCCGAGGAAAAGCTGGAGCAGCTTGCGCGGATGGAGGCCGGGCTGCGCGGCCAGGCCGGCGCGAGCCCGGAAGGCGACTCGTTGCGGGTGATCCTGCAGACGCATGGCCTGACCGATCGGCATGCGCTCGACCTGCTGGAAGCCTTCCGTCGCGACGTTACGAAACGGCGCTACGCCGATTGGGCGGAGCTCATGGACTACTGCCGCTATTCCGCGGCCCCGGTCGGTCGCTTCGTGCTCGACGTACATGGTGAATCCGCGACGCTCTGGCCGGCCAACGATGCGCTCTGCAGCGCTTTGCAGGTGATCAATCACCTGCAGGATTGCGCCAAGGACTACCGGTCCATCGATCGCGTCTACATCCCGCTCGACGCGCTCGAAGCCAACGGAACGGGAGTCGAAGCCCTGGCGGCATCGCAGGCCTCGCCGGCACTGCGCAAGACGATCGAACAACTGGCCCGCCGCACGCAAATGCTGCTCGAACAGTCACGGCCCTTCGCCGGAGACATCGCCGACCGCCGCCTGGCGCTGGAGGTCGGCGTCATCCAGGCCCTGGCGGAGAGCCTCGCGGCCCGCCTCGCGCGCCGCGATCCCTTGTCCCAGCGCGTCCATCACCATCCGGTGGAGGCTGCCGGGTTGGCGCTGCGCGGCGGGCTCGGCGTCGTCGCCGGCTGGTTCGCGCGCATCGGCCGTCACAAGCAGCCCCGTCTGGGCGACAGGCAGGGATGACGAGCGAACCTCAGGCCGCGGCCGATCCGGCGGCGCTTCAGGCGCAGGTTTCCGGCAGCTCCTTCTACGCGGCGATGCGCGTCATGCCGAAAGCGGAGCGGGCGGCCATGTTCGCCATCTACAGCTTCTGCCGGATGGTCGACGACATCGCCGACGATGGGACGCGGCCGCGCGCCATGCGGGCCATAGAGCTCGATCGGTGGCGCGCCGACCTGGGCGCCCTCTACGCCGACAGGCCGGCCGGCCAGGCCGCTTTCCTGAAGAAGGCGGTCCATGGCTTCGGCCTGCGGCAGGCGGATTTCCTGGCCGTGATCGACGGCATGCAGATGGACGTCGACACCGACATTCGCGCGCCCGATCTCGAAACGCTCAATCTCTACTGCGATCGGGTCGCGGTCGCGGTCGGGCGTCTTTCGATTCGCATCTTCGGCATGGAGGAGGGGCCGGGGCTGCAACTCGCGCACCGGCTGGGCCGCGCCCTGCAGCTCACCAACATCCTGCGCGACCTCGACGAGGATGCCGCGATCGGCCGTCTCTACCTGCCGCGCGAATTACTGGCGAAGGCCGGCATCGTCACCACCGATCCCGGCGCCGCGATCGGCGATCCGAGGATCGACGGCGCCTGCCGGGACCTGGCGGCCCTGGCGCTCGATCACTTCGCCGCCGCCGACCGCGTGATGCGCGCCAGGCCGCGCGGGCGCCTGCTGGCGCCGCGGCTGATGTCGGCCGTCTACCGCACCATCCTGCAGCAAATGCTTTTGGAGGGCTGGGTGGCGCCGCGCCGGCGCGTGCGCATCGGCAAGGCGCGATTGCTGTGGATCGTGGCACGCTGCAGCGTGTTCGGATGACGCAACCGGTCACGGGGGCGCGCGTCCACGTCGTCGGAGCAGGCCTGGCCGGATTGTCGGCGGCCGTGACCTTGGCTGGCCGCGGCGTGCCCGTCGTGCTGTCGGATGCCGCCCGACAGGCAGGCGGGCGCTGTCGCTCCTACCACGATGGCGTGCTCGACATGGAGATCGACAACGGCAATCACCTCGTCCTCTCGGGCAATCCCGCCGTCGCTCGCTACCTCGGCGCCATCGGCGCGCAGGACCGCGTGCGCGGACCCACCACGGCCGAGTTTCCGTTCTTCGACGTGCTGACGGGCCATACCTGGACCCTGCGCCCGAATGACGGACCGATTCCCTGGTGGGTCCTGGCAGAGAAGCGCCGCGTGCCGGGTACGCGATTCGGTGAGTACCTGGCGGCGGCGACCTTGATGCGACGCCACGCCGGTCGGCGGATCGACGAGGTGCTGCCATGCCGGGGCGTGTTGTGGGAGAAATTCCTGCGGCCCCTGCTGGTCTCCATCCTCAACACTTCGCCGGAGCAGGCGTCGGCCGATCTCGCGGGCGCGGTGATGCGCGAGACCCTCGCCAAGGGCGGCACCAGCATCCGTCCGCGGGTCGCAATGCCCAGCCTGGCCGGCGCCTTCGTCGATCCGGCCCTGCAGCGGTTGCGCCAAACCGGTGCGGAGATTCGACTCGGCCGCCGGCTGGCCGCGCTCAAGCTGGAAGGCGGCCGCGTGAGCGGATTGAGCTTCGCCGATGGTGAAGAACCGCTCGGCCCGGAAGACCGGGTGATTCTCGCCGTACCGCCCTGGACAGCGCAGGAGCTGCTGCCCGGTCTCACCGTGCCCGACGCTTTTTGCGCCATCGTCAATGCGCATTTCAAAGTGGCACCTCCCGCCCGCGCGCCCCTGCTGGTGGGACTTGTCGGCGGCACCGCGGAATGGGTCTTCGCCTTCCCCGACCGGCTGTCCGTCACCGTGAGTGCCGCCGATCGTCTTGTCGACATGGAGACGCAGCAGCTGACGGACTTGCTCTGGCGCGACGTCGCCGCGGTCCATCGTCTCGACGGTCCGCCGCCGCCGTGCCGCATCGTGAAGGAGAAACGGGCGACCTTCGCCGCCACGCCGGCGCAGGATGCGCGGCGTCCCGGGTGCCCGACGCGCTGGACGAACTTGTTCCTTGCCGGCGATTGGACCGCTACCGGATTGCCGGCGACCATCGAGGGGGCGCTGCGATCCGGGGAAAGAGCCGCGGCACTCGTGCCATGAACGACGCATTCGACGATCTGATGGCGATCGAAGCCGATATCCGGCGCGCGGCGCAGGCGCTGCTGCGCCAGCAGCGGAGCGACGGCCACTGGGTCTTCGAACTCGAGGCGGATGCGACGATTCCGGCCGAGTATATCCTGTTGCGCCAGTATCTGGGCGAGCCGGACGATCCGGAGCTCGAGCGCAAGATCGGCGTCTACCTGCGCCGCATCCAGGGCATGCATGGCGGCTGGCCGCTGTTCCATGGCGGTGAGTTCGATATCAGCGCGACGGTGAAAGCCTATTTCTGCCTGAAGATGATCGGCGACAGTCCGGACGCGCCGCACATGGCGCGGGCCCGTGCGGCGATCCTGGCGGCGGGCGGCGCCTGGCGGGCCAATGTCTTCACGCGCATCCTGCTGGCCCAGTTCGGCGAGCTCGCGTGGCGCCATGTGCCGACCATCCCGGTCGAGCTGGTGCTGCTGCCGCGCTGGTTCCCCATCCATCTCTCGCGCATGTCGTACTGGGCGCGCACCGTCATGGTGCCTCTGCTGGTGCTGGCGGCGCTCCGCGTGCGGGCGCGAAACCCGCGCGGCATCCGCATCCAGGAACTCTTCGCTGCGACTGCCAAGGCGCCGCCCAAGGCACCCACTCATCGCAAACGCGGTTGGGCGCTGTTCTTCAACGGGCTCGACGGCGTGTTGAAGGTAGTCGAGCCCTTGTGGCCCAAAGCCCTGCGCCGTCGCGCCATCGAGCGCTGCGCGGCCTTCGTGACGGAGCGTCTGAACGGCGAGGACGGGCTGGGGGCGATCTACCCCGCCATGGCCAATGCCGTGATGATGTATGACGCGCTGGGCCACCCGCCGGAGCATCCCCACCGCGCCATCGCCCGTCGCGCGATCGACAAGCTTCTGGTGATCCGTGCGGACGAGGCCTACTGCCAGCCCTGCGTCTCGCCGGTCTGGGATACCGCGCTCGCCATCCACGCCATGATGGACGTGGGGTCGGAGGAGGCGGTGGCCGCCGCGCGGCGCGGCCTTGGCTGGCTGCTGCCGCTGCAGGAGCTCGAGCTGAAGGGCGATTGGGCCGAGCGGCGCCCCGACGTGCGTCCGGGCGGCTGGGCCTTCCAATATCGCAACGCCCACTATCCGGATCTCGACGATACGGCGGTCGTCGTCATGGCCATGGATCGCGCGCGACGCGAGTTCAGGGCAGGCAATGGCTATGACCAGGCCGTGTCGCGGGGCGCCGAGTGGACCGTGGGACTGCAGAGCCGCAATGGCGGTTGGGGCGCCTTCGATGCCGACAATGTCGATCACTACCTCAACAACATCCCCTTCGCCGATCACGGCGCGCTGCTCGACCCGCCGACAGCGGATGTCAGCGCCCGCTGCGTCAGCATGATGGCCCAGCTCGGCGAAACGGCGGCCAGCCCTGCCATGCGGACAGGGCTCGACTATCTCCGGCGCGAGCAGGCCGCGGATGGAAGCTGGTTCGGCCGCTGGGGCGTGAACTATGTCTATGGCACGTGGTCGGCGCTTTGCGCGCTGAACGCGGCCGGCCTCGGCGGCAGCGATCCGTGCGTGCGCAAGGCGGCGGACTGGCTGATCGCCATCCAGAACCCCGACGGCGGCTGGGGAGAGGATTGCACCAGCTACAAGCTCGACTATCGCGGCTATGAAGCTGCGCCGTCCAACGCGTCTCAGACGGCCTGGGCGCTTCTCGGGCTGATGGCGGCAGGAGAAGTGGACCATCCCGCCGTGGCGCGCGGCATTGCGTATCTGCAACAGACCCAGGAGGCGACCGGCCTGTGGCGGCAGGACGCCTATACCGGCGGCGGTTTCCCGCGCGTCTTCTATCTGCGCTATCACGGCTACCCGGCGTTCTTCCCGCTATGGGCCTTGGCGCGCTACCGAAACCTCAAGCGCGGCAATGTCCGGCGCGCGCTTTTAGGCATGTGATGATCCTTGCCGCCACCGGCTTGCAGCGAGAACGGCGCATCATCGCCGGCGTCGACATCGAGGCCATCGCCAGCGGCGGCGATGTCGCGCAGCTGGAAGCCGTGCTCGACCGGCTCGCCGGTACGGCGAGTGGCCTCATCAGTATCGGCATCGCCGGAGGGCTGGCGCCCGAGCTGCAGGTCGGCCAGTGGGTCGTGGCCGACGCCGTGCTGGTCGACGGCGAGCCTATGCCGACCGACCGGGCCTGGACGAGCCGGCTGGCCGCCCGCTTGCCGGAGGCGGCGAGGGGATTGCTGCTCGGCGCCAACGCCATGGTGGTGGAGGCGACGCAAAAGGCTTCGCTGCACGGCACGACCGGCGCCGTCGCCGTCGACATGGAATCGCATATCGTGGCGCGGGTGGCTCGGCAGCACCGTCTGCCCTTTGCCGCCGCCCGGGTCATCTCCGATGCCGCGCACCACAGCTTGCCGCCGGCCGCGCGGGTCGGCATGAAATCCGATGGCACGATGGATCTGCCGGCCGTCCTGCGCTCGCTGCTGGCGGCGCCGAGCCAGCTTCCCGCCCTGATCCGGACTGGCCTCGAAGCGGAGCGGGGCTTTCGGGCGCTACTCCGCGGTCACCGCGCTCTTGGCCCCCGCCTCGGCGGCCCGGATCTCGCTTAGCCGCCGCTCGACATGACCGGAGAAAACGAAATCCGCCGGACGCTGGCCTTCAAGCGAAATGTCCTTGGCCATCGCGCCGTCAGTGCGGACGCCGCGCGTGGCGATCGACAGCGCCTTCAGGGGATGGCGCATCATGTCCTTCACCGCCGAGGCCTCGAAGCCGGAATGGACCATGCAATCGGCGCACTTCTCGTAGTTGCCGACGCCGTACTTGTCCCATTCGGTGTCGTCCATGAGTTCCCGGAACGTCTTGGCGTAGCCCTCGCCCAGCAGATAGCAGGGTTTCTGCCAGCCGAAGACCGTGCGCGTCGGGTTGCCCCAAGGCGTGCAGTGATAGGCCTCGTTCCCGGCGAGAAAGTTCAGGAACATGATCGACTGGCTGAACGGCCATTTCCGCCCGCCATCCCCGCGCGCCAGGATGCCGCGGAACAATTCCTTGGTCTTGGTGCGATTGAGGAAGTGCTGCTGGTCCGGCGCGCGCTCGTAGGCATAACCTGGCGAGACGGTGATGCCGTCCAGCCCGAGCGCCTTCATGTCGTCGAAGAAGTCGGCGACCTGCACCGGATCGGCGTCGTTGAACAGCGTGCAATTGATGCTGACGCGAAAGCCCTTCGACTTGGCGAGGCGAATCGCTTCCACCGCCTTGTCGTAGACGCCGCGCTGGCAGACCGACTTGTCGTGCATGGCCTGGTTGCCATCGAGATGAATGGACCAGGTGAAGGAGGGATGCGGCTTGAAGTCGTCGATCTTCTTGGCCAGCAGAAGCGCGTTGGTGCACAGGATCACGAACTTCTTGCGGGCGAGGTAACCTTTGACGATGGCCGGCATCTCGCGGTGCAACAGCGGCTCGCCGCCGGCAATTGAGACCACCGGTGCACCGCACTCGTCGATCGCCGTCATGCACTCGTCGTACGACAGGCGCTGGTTCAGGATCTCGTCCGGATAGTCGATCTTGCCGCAACCGGCGCAAGCCAGGTTGCAGCGGAACAACGGCTCCAGCATGAGCACAAGCGGGTAGCGTTTGCGGCCGGCCAAGTGCTGACGGACCACGTAGGTTCCGATTCGAGCCGCCTGCATCAGAGGAATTCCCACGACGACGCTCCTCTATCCCACCGACGGTACGACAGGCTTGCCCGACGGCGTCCTGAGCTCGTTGGGCAGCCTGAACTCGATATTCTCGCGGACACCGTCCATCTGCTCGACCTCGACCTTGCCATGCCGGCGCAGGGCCTCGATGACATCGAGAACGAGTTCTTCGGGCGCGGACGCGCCCGCTGTCAGCCCGACGGTCTCGACCCCGGCCAACCATGCCGGATCGATCTCGCTACCATCGGCGACCAGGTGACTCGGCAGCCCTTGCTCGACGCCGATCTCACGCAGCCGATTCGAGTTAGAGCTGTTGCGGCTGCCGACCACCAGCAGGAGATCCACCACCTCGCACAACTCGCGCACCGCCGACTGTCGATGTTGGGTCGCATAGCAGATATCCGAGACGTCAGGCCCCTCCAGATTCGGGAACCGCGCCTGGAGGGCAGCGATCACGCCCCGCGTATCGTCGACGCTCAGCGTGGTCTGGGTCACGTAGGCGACAAGCGCGTCGTCCGGAAGCTCGAGTCGCGCGACATCTTCGGCCGTGGAGACGAGATGGACCGGCGCGCCGACCTGCCCGATGGTGCCCTCGACCTCGGGATGACCGGCATGGCCGATCAGGATCAGATGGCGGCCACGTGCCACGTATCGCTTGCCCTGGATGTGGACCTTGGAGACGAGCGGGCACGTGGCATCGAGGACCGGCAGGCCGCGCGATTTCGCCTCGTCGATGATCGATTGGGCCACGCCATGGGCGCTGAAAATCGTCACCGCGCCGTCGGGAATCTCATCCAGCGTCTCGACAAAGACGGCGCCCATGCGCTCGAGCTTCTCGACCACATGGCGGTTGTGCACGATTTCGTGGCGGACATAGACCGGGGCGCCGAATTTCTCGAGGGACCGCTCGACGATCTCGATCGCCCGGACCACCCCCGCGCAAAACCCTCGAGGTTGAGCCATAAGAACCCGCATCCAGATCAATTCCTTCCATCAGCGTCGTCGCGATCGGACATTTGCAATCGTGGATTGCCTCAAGCGCAATAGCGGAATTGCAATGGCGGTACGGTCGC
>JABCYT010000020.1 GCA_013290035.1 Alphaproteobacteria bacterium | reverse complement strand
ACCCAGCTCTACGAGGGCACCAACGGCATCCAGGCGCTCGACCTGGTGGGCCGCAAGCTGCCGATGAAGGGCGGGCAGGCGGCGCAACGCCTTTTAGGCGAGATGAGCGCCTTCATCGCCGCCAACAAGGCCAACGACAAGATGAAGGAGTTCGTCGAGCCGCTGGAGAAGGCGCTGGGTCGCGTGCAGGACGCCGCGCTGTTCCTGATGCAGAACGCCATGAAGAACCCCGACGAGGCGGGCGCCGCGGCGACCGACCTGCTGCGCCTGATGGCGCTCACCGCCATGGCCTTCATGTGGAACCGCATCGTCGCCGCCGCCCACAAGGGGCTGGCTGCGGGCAACGACAACGCCTTCTACGAAGCCAAGCTCGCCACCGCGCGCTTCTATCTCGCCCGCGTGCTGCCGCAGACGACCTCGCTCAACCACCAGATCAAGGCGGGTGCGGCGACCGTGATGGCCCTCTCGGCCGAGGCGTTCTGACGGAAGACGCTGCGAACAACCTGACTGCGCGCGATCTGCTCGCGCTGCAGGCCTTCGAGCTTGCGGCGCGCACGGGCTCGTTCAAGGCCGCTGCCCAACAGCTCCACGTCACGCCTTCGGCGGTCAGCCACCGCATCGCCGGCCTCGAGCGCACCCTCGGCGAAAAACTGTTCGAGCGCGGGCCGCGCGGCGTCGCCTTGTCGGCGGCCGGCCGGCTGCTGGCGTCGACGACCGGGCGCGCCTTCGGTGATCTCGCGCGGGCGCTGGCGCGGCAGGGCGCAGGCAGCCAACGGCTCCGGGTCTCCGCGGTGCCGATCTTCGCCTCGCACTGGCTGCTGCCGAGGCTGGGTCAGTTCCTTGCCGCACATCCGCGCATCGAGCTGCAGGTCGAGGCCAGTCCGCGCCTGGCCGACATGGAGACCGGCATGGTCGACGTGGCGCTGCGCTACGGCGACGGCCAATGGCCGGATGTCTCGGCCGAGATGATCATGGAGCTGCGTGCCGTGCCGGTTGCCGCGCCGTCGCTGGCGCGTCGCCTGAAACTGCGCACGCCGGCCGACCTGCTGCGCGCGCCGCTGATCCGCGTCTCGCCTTTCGGCACGTCATGGACCGACTGGGCGAAGGGCGTGGGCCTCGATCCTGCCGGCTTCGAGCGCCGCCGGGACGAGCCCAAGGGCTTGCAGGTCGACGGCATGGGCCAGTCGTTGCGCGCCGCCGCGCATGGCCTCGGCGTCGCGCTGGTGTTCGATCCCCTGGTCGACAGCGAGATCAGGTCCCGCGCGCTGGTGCGGGTGGGACCCGGCCTGCCGGCGCGCGGCCAGGTCTGGCTGGTCTGCCGGCCGCGCGAACGCGGCCTGCCGGCGCTGCGCGCGCTGCGCCGCTGGCTGCTGGCCGAGCTTGGCGGGGCGACTTAAGCTCCGGCGATGAAATCGATCGCCGCCTATGTCGGCGCCGCCTTCCTCGAGATCGGCGGATGCTTCGCCGTCTGGGCCTGGCTGCGGCTGGGCGCCTCGCCCTGGTGGCTCGTCCCGGGCATGCTGGCGCTGGCGGCGTTCGCCTGGCTGCTGACGTTGATCGAGGTCGATGCCGCGGGTCGCGCCTACGCGACCTATGGCGGCATCTACATTACCGCAACCCTGGTCTGGCTGTGGTTGGTCGAGGGCACGCGGCCCGACCGTTGGGACGTGACCGGCGCGGCCGTCTGTCTCGTCGGCGCCGCGATCATCCTGTTCGCCCCGCATCGCGCCGCGCCGTGATCGCGCCGGGGTGAATGCCATTCAGGGCGCGCCCCCTCTGTTGCGTTTGTCGCGCCGCGTCCTTCCTTCGATAGATCGTCCATGGACCTGATGCTTGCCGCGCGCGACGGCGTGAGACTCGCGGCGACCCTGTTCGAGCCCGCAACGCCGAACGGCGCGGCCATCCTCGTGAACAGCGGCACGGGGATCCCGCGCCAGTTCTATGGCGCCTTCGCCGCCCATCTCGCGCTGCGCGGTTTCGCGGTGCTGACCTACGACTATCGCGCCATCGGCGGTTCCGAAGCGCCGCCGGCGGCGACCGTCGAACAGTGGGGCGCCGTCGATCAGGCGTCGATGATCGAGCATCTCGCCCGTCTTCGGCCCGGCGCCCGGCTCGGTCTGATCGGCCATTCCTTCGGCGGCCAGGTGCTGGGGCTCGCCGACAATATCCGCGACATCGACGCCGCCGTGCTGATCTGCAGCCAGAGCGGTCACTGGCGGCACTGGCCGCGCGGCCGCCGCCGGCTGCGCATGCTGGCGCTGTGGTGGTTCCTGATCCCCGGCCTCACCGCCGCGACCGGACGCTTTCCCGGCGCATGGATCGGCACCGCCAACCTGCCGGCGAACATCGCCCGGAGTTGGGCGCGCTGGGGCCGTTCGCCCCACTATGTCTGCGATGCGCGCGGAAGACCGCTCAGGCCGCATAACGATGACGTGCGCTTTGCCATCCGCTGGATGAGTTTCGTCGACGATCCGATCGCGCCGTTCGGCGCGGTCGAGGCGTTGCGCTCCTACTATCCGAAGGCGGAAGTCGAGCGCCGCCATCTCGCGCCCGCCGATCTCGGCGCCGACGCCGTCGGTCATTTCGGTTTCTTCCGCAGGTCGATGCCGCGCGCGTCGTGGGACGAGATCGCGCATTGGCTCATGAAGTCGCTCGGAGGAACCCGCCATGCGCCAGTTGACTTACGTGCGGCCGAACCTGCTGGAATGGTGGGACGTTCCCGAGCCGCGCCTGCGGGATGACCGCGATGCGATCGTGGCGCCGCTTGCCGTAACGCGCTGCGATCTCGATCTCTCGATCGCCACCGGCGTGGCCGGCTTCGAAGGACCGTTCGCGATCGGCCATGAGGCCGCGGGGATCGTGACGGCGGTCGGCGATTCCGTCAGGACCTTCGCCCCCGGCGACGAGGTGATCGTGCCTTTCCAGATCAGTTGCGGCCAGTGCGATCGCTGCCGGCGCGGCCACACCAACGCCTGCACCTCGGTTCCCTTCCGCTCCTCGTATGGCCTGAAGCCGGTCTGCGGCGTGGAGTTCGGCGGTGCCCTGTCCGATCTTCTGCGCGTGCCGTTCGCCGACCATATGCTGGTCCGCCATCCAAACGGGCACCCGCTGTCGCAGACCGCGAGCCTCGCCGACGCCGCGACCGACGCCTACAGCGCGATCCAGCCGTGGCTCCAACGCGAGCCCGGAGGATCGGTGCTGGTGATCGGCGGCCTGTCGCTTGGCCTGCTGATCGTTCAGGCGGCGCTGGCCCTGGGCGCACGGCGCGTCGTCTATCTTGACGACGATGCCGCGCGCTGCGGCTTGGCAAAGGCGCTCGGGGCGGAGGTGCACGAAGCCCGGCCGCGCGCCGACATGACGCCGATCGGCGCCTTTCCCATCGTCGTCGACGCGGCCGGCACGACGGCCAGCCTTCATCTCGCCGTGCGATCGACGGGCCCCTCCGGCGTCTGCCAGCGCATGTATGGCGGCTTCAGCGAGACCACGCCTGTCCTGCTGCGCCACATGTACGGCATCGGCGTCACGCTCCGCGTCGGCCGCGTCCACGCGCGCGCCGAACTGCCGGCTTGCCTCGATCATGTCGTGTCCGGGCACCTCCATCCCGAGCGGGTGCTCACCCGGCGCGCCCGCTTCGAGGACGCGCACGAGGCGATCAAGGATCCGACGATCAAGGTCGTGTTTTTGCGCGACGGAATCGAATAGGGTGCCGCGACCGACGCCTCGTTCGACAATTCCTGGGACGAGCACTCGCATCGCGAAGCCGAGGGGCTTGCGGCGTGCGCCGCGACGGACGACCATTTCGAAGGCCTCAACGCTTTCCTCGAAAGGCGTCCGGCGGCTTTCAAGCGGAGGTAACATGCAAGACCGTCATATCGGCGACGTGCGCGTGACGCGCATCGAAGAACAGATGGGCCCGGGTTTCCCGGCCAAGGATTTCTTCCCCGAGTTCGAGGCCGAGACCTTCGCGGCCGAAGGCCACTGGCTGGCGCCGAGCTACTACCAGCCGGAGAGCGGGCGGCTCGTGACCTCGATCCATTCCTGGCTGCTGCGCACCGGGAAGTACACGATCCTGGTCGACGCCTGCAGCGGCAACCACAAGCCGCGCCCCGGCATGCCGCGCTTCGACATGCTGAACAGCCAGTATCTCGAGCGCCTGCGCGAGGCCGGCGTCGAGCCGGAGCAGATCGACTTCGTGATGTGCACGCATCTGCACGTCGACCATGTCGGCTGGAACACGAGGCTGGAGAACGGCAAGTGGGTGCCGACCTTCCCCAACGCCAGGTACGTGATGTCGCGCACCGATCACGACCATTGGGCGGCGCTGGCCAAGAAGGCCGATACCGAGGCCTACCAGGTCAACACCTACAACGATTCGGTGCTGCCGATCGTCGAGGCCAAGAAGGCCGAGTTCGTGTCGGGCGATCACGGCATGTGCGGCTGCCTCACGCTCAAGCCCGCGCCCGGCCACACGCCGGGCCAGATCAGGGTCGATCTCGACTCGCGCGGCAAGCGCGCCATCTTCGCCGGCGACGCGTTGCACAATCCCGTGCAGATCCCGCTGTGGAAGTGGAACAGCTGCTTCTGCGAGGACCGCGACCTCGCGCGCAAAAGCCGCCACACCTTGCTGGCCGATTGCGTCGAGCAGGGCGCGCTCTTGATGCCGACGCATTTTGCGCCGCCCCATGCCGCCTACATCAAGGACAAGGGCGACCGTTTCGAGCTCGACTGGGACTGGGACAACAAGCGCGGACGCTAGGCTGCGCGCGGTCGGATCGACTTCAGTTCCCGGGCGATTTTCCGGCGGCGCTCCAGAAGTTCGAAATCGACCTGCAGGCCGATGAAAAAGCCGTCGGACATGCCGAAATACCTGGCAAGGCGCAGGTCACTGTCGGCAGTTACGGCGCGCTTGCCCAATACGATCTCGTTGATCCGACGCGGCGGCACGCCGAGTGCCCGCGCCAGAGCGTTCTGAGTAAGTCCCATTGGCTTCAAGAATTCCTCCGCCAGGATTTCACCTGGATGAGGATTGTGAAGCAGGGGAACGGTTAGTGGTGGTAGTCGACGATTTCGACATCCTTCGGTCCTCCGGCGGTCCACGTGAAACAGATCCGCCACTGATCATTGATCCGAATGCTGTGCTGGCCCGATCGGTCGGCTTTAAGCGCTTCCAGACGGTTGCCGGGCGGCACGCGCAAATCATTAAGGTCACGCGATCGATTCAGCAAACGCAGCTCATTCGACGATCCGAGCCGCGCAGCGGATCGAAGTCGCTCTTGCCATTTAGATGATTAGCGTCCTATCTTTCTGCCATGCCCTCGGCCAAGCAGATCGATTTCGGCTTTCGCGTCGCTAGGATCGCGCGCCGTCTGCGCCAGGCGGTGGACGCCGAGCTGCGCGTGCTCGGCCTCACCGAGGCGACCTGGCGGCCGCTGGTTTATGTCCGACGCCTGGGCGACGGCGTTCGCCAGAAGGAGCTGGCGACGGCGCTGTCGATCGAGGGGCCCTCGCTGGTCCGTCTGCTCGACAACCTCGAGCGCCGCGGGCTGATCGAGCGGCGCGCCGACGAGACCGACCGCCGCGCCCGCGGCATCCATCTCACGCGCCCCGGCCGCGACCTCGCCAAGCGGGCGGCCAAGGTGGGCGGCGAGATCCAGGCCCGCTTACTGGCCAACGTGCCGCCGGCCGAACTGGAAGCCTGCCAGCACGTGCTGGCGAGCATCGAACGCGACTTGGAGGAACGGCTGGAGATCGCAGCGCCGGCCGCCGATTGACAGGAACGACGTCGAAGAGGAGGAAACGATGAGCCAGATCGTGGTCAACGCACCGAACCGTTGGCGTCTCGACACGCCGGGCGCCGCCCGGTGGCCGCACAGCGCGCGCCCCGACGCTGCGAACAAGTATTTCATGGCCTCCGCCGATGGCCACGCCAACGAGCCGGCCAATCTCTGGGTCGAGCGCATCGACGCCAAGTACCGCGAGCGCCTGCCGCGCGTCATCACCGACAAGGACGGCGTGCAGTGGCGCGTGAGCGAAGGCCATCGTCCCGATCGCCTGCGCCTGTCGACCCTCGAAGGCGAGGACCAGGTGCGCAACAAGGCGGGCGCCGATCCGCTGGGCCGTCTCGCCGACCACGATCTCGACGGCATCGACGTCGAGCTGATCTTCCCCAACAAGGGGCTGGCGATGTGGGCCACGCCCGATGCGCAATTCGCCATGGCGCAATGCCGGGTGTGGAACGACTGGGCGTGGGAGCAGTTCAGCGCCCATCAGGATCGCATGATCCCGGCCGGCAGCCTCGCCACCGCCGACCTCGACGGCTCGATCGCCGAGGTGCAGCGCCTGGCCAGGCTCGGCTTCAAGTGCCTCACCCTGCCGTGCAAGCCGATCTGGGGGGCGCATGACAGCGGCCACGTCAACTACAACCTGCCGCACTTCGATCCGCTGTGGGCGGCGATCCAGGACGCCGGCCTGCCGATCACCTTCCATGTCTCGACCGGGCGTGACCCGCGCGCCGCGCGCGGCAACGGCGGCGCCGTGGTGAACTACGTGTCGCATTCGCTGTCGCCCACCATCGAGCCGGTGGCCAACCTTTGTGCTTCGGGCGTGCTGGAGCGCTTCCCGAAGCTGCGCTTCGCCACCATCGAGGCCGGCATCGGCTGGGTGCCGTGGCTGCTGGGCGCCATGGACGAGGCCTACAAGAAGCATCACTTCTGGGTGCGGCCCAAGCTGCAGGGCCTGCCCAGCGACTATTATCGTGCGCATGGCTTCTCCTCCTTCCAGGAGGACAAGGCGGGCCTCGACCTCGCCGAAAGCCACGGCCTCGACGGCAACTTCATGTGGGCCAACGACTATCCGCACCATGAAGGCACCTGGCCGCATTCGGCCGAGGCGATCGAGCGCACCATGGGCCAGCTCTCCGACGGCGCGCGCGCCAAGGTGCTGGGCCTGAACTGCGCCCGCTTCCTGGGCATCGAGGTCCCGGCGCGCTATCGCTCCAACTCACGGAAGCGGAGATGAGCAAGCGTACACTTCGCGGCAAGGTGGCGATCGCCGGCGTCGGCGAGACGCCCTACTACAAGCACGGCAAGGCGCCGGTTTCCGAGTTCAAGCTCGCTTTGCAGGCGATCCTCGCCGCCTGCGCGGATGCCGGTATCGATCCGCGTCGGATCGACGGCTTTGCTTCCTACTCCAACGACCGCAACGATCCGTCGCGCCTGGCCGCCGCGCTCGGTCTGCCGGCGCTGCGGTTTTCCAACATGAACTGGGGCGGCGGCGGGGGCGGCGGATCGGCCGCCATGGGCAATGCCGCGGCAGCGGTCGCCTGCGGCATGGCCAATTGCGTTGTGGTGTTCCGCGCTTTGGCGCAGGGCCAGTTCCAGCGCTTCGGCGCGGCGCCGCCGGGCGGCGTCGCCGCCGGCGAGGCCGCGCTCAACGCGCCCTACGGCGTGATGTCGCCGGCCCAGCGCTATGCCATGCGGGCGATGCGTTTCCTGCACGAGAACCGGATCGCGCCCTCGGCGCAGCGCGCCATCGCGCTCGCCTCCTATCATCACGCCCAGGCCAATCCGCGCGCGGTCATGCACGGCCGGCCGCTCAGCGAAGAGGCCTACGATTCCTCGCGCTGGATCGTCGAGCCCTGGCGGCTGTTCGATTGCTGCCAGGAGAATGACGGCGCGGCCGCACTGATCCTGGTGCCGGCGGAAGAGGCGCGCGACTTCAAGCATAAGCCGGCCTACCTGCTGGGCTCGGCGCAGGGCTCGGAATATCGCAACGGCGCGCGCGGCCACAACGCGCCGCTCTACGCCACCTCGAGCTTCACCACCGTGGCGCCGCAGCTCTATGACATGGCGGGCGTGAAGCCGGCCGATATCGACGTGGTGCAGAGCTACGAGAACTTCACCGGCGGCGTGCTGATGAGCCTGGTCGAGCACGGCTTCTTCACCGCCGAGCAGGCCAACGATTTCCTCACGCCGGAGAATTTGACGGCGCCGACCGGCAAGCTGCCGCTCAACACCTCGGGCGGCAACCTGGCGGAGTGTTACATGCACGGCCTCGAGCTGCAGGTCGAAGCGGTGCGCCAGTTGCGCGGCCAGTCGACCGCGCAGGTGCCTGCTGCCGAACTGTCGATGGTGATTTCCGGCCCGATGGTGACGCCGGTCTCCAGCATGATCCTGGGTACGGAGGCCACGCTGTGAGCGACCTCGCGACTTATCTTCCGGCCGGCCTGCCGATTCCGGTGCCGGAGAATGACGGGCTGGACAAGCCGTACTGGGACGCCGCCCGCAGGGGCGAGCTTTTAGTGCAGCGCTGCAAGGCCTGCGGCACCTTCCAGTGGGGACCGGAATGGATCTGCCACAAGTGCCTGTCCTTCGACATGGACTGGCACAAAGTGTCGGGCAATGGCCGCATCTATAGCTGGGAGCGGCCCTGGCATCCGGTGCATCCGGCGCTCAAGGGCCATGGCCCCTACATCGTCGTCCTGGTCGAGCTGCCCGACGCCGGCAATGTCCGCATGCTGGGCAATCTTTTGGGCAACCCCAAGCAGGACGTGCGGATCGGCGCCGCTGTCGAAGCGGTGTTCGAGCCGCACGACGCAGAGAAGCCGCCTTTTACCCTGGTGCAGTGGAAGCTGGCCTGATCCCTTAACGCCCCTTCCAGTTGGGCTTGCGCTTCTCGGCGAAGGCCTTCGGTCCCTCGACCGTGTCCTCGCTGCGCGCCATGGCGACGAAGGCCGGATAGTGCTGGTTGTGCATCGCCACCTCGAGCGCCGGCACGTCGAGCGAGCGCATCACCACCTGCTTGGTGGCGCGCACCGACATCGGCGAGCAGGCGAGGATTTCGTCGGCCCAGCGCCGCGCCTCCTTCATGAGGTCGGCGTGCGGCACCACGGCGGTGACGAAGCCCAGCTCGTAGCCTTCCTTGGCGGGGACATGGCGGGCGGTCAGCATCATGCCCATCGCCTTCTTGAGCGGGATCATGCGCGACAGGCGCTGCATGCCTCCGGCGCCGGCAGCCAGCCCGACCTTGGGCTCGGGCAGGGCGAAGGTCGCCTTGTCGGAGGCAATGATGATGTCGCAGGCCAGCGCGATCTCGAAACCGCCGCCCATGGCGACGCCGTTGACCGCGGCGATCACCGGCTTGTCGAGGTCGAAGCGGTTGGCCAGGCCGCCGAAGCCCTTGAGCGGATGGTTCGGCCGCTTGCCGGTCTTCGCTTGCAACTCTGCGTGGTATTTCAGGTCGTTGCCGGCGCAGAAGGCCTTGTCGCCGGCGCCGGTGATGATGGCGACCCACAGCTCGGGGTTGGCATGGAATTCGTCGAAGGCGGCGACCAGCTCCTCGTTCGCCATGGGATGGCAGGCATTGTAGACCTCCGGCCGATTGATGGTGACGGTCATCAGCCGTCCGTCGATCTCGACCTTGCTGTACTGGCCCATGGCGTTTCCCTCGTTTGTTGGTGAACGAGGGTTTACCGCAAGTGGGCACGATGCAAAATGCCGCTCTTTTGGGCTGGCCGCAGAATGGCCACTTGGCTGTGCTGAATAGAGGGGAGGCAGAAGCAACAGTCTGATCAGTATGGGTTTTTTGAAGAGACTAAGGGTTGTATGGACGTTGTTGGGAGCGGTGATCGGCGGCGGGCTGGTGGTCGCGCCGGGCATCGCCGGCGCCTGGACGTTCGATCAATCCCTTGGGATTTGGCGGGATCGGCCGGCGTCGTCCGTCACGCCCAACGAGGCCAAGCCGCCGCCCGCGCCGGCGCAGGGGAAGGCCAAAGCGCCGCTGCCGACGCCGATCGTCGAGCGTACCCCGAGCAATGTCGAAATCGTGAACAAAGCGCTTAATCCCGGGGCGTCGGATCCCAATATCCCGTTGCCGCGCGCGGATCTATCGGATGGCAGCGAGCCGTCGCCGGCCAGCGGCGCGCCCCAAATCTATGGCCGCAGCGAGGATGGCGGCGCGGTTTTGGGGCTGCGCGTGCCCATTCCGGCCGATCGCAACGCGTCGGGAGCCACTACAATATATGGTGCCGGGCAGGCCGGCCCGGAACCGGGCAACGAGGCGCGCGAGCGCTGAAAATACAGTGTTGCCTTTGAGCAACAGCCGCCCTTGAGTCGCCGCGTATTGGCCGCTTTCCTTGGACCTCACAAATTGTGGTGTGTATATTGCCGGCGTCGTTGGTGTGACCCAGCGCCGACGCTCGTCTTGTATTTGGAATCGAGGGGAAGAACTCATGAAGAAGGCTTTGCTGGCCGCCGCGGCGTTGGTTGCGCTTCCGGTCGCGGCCCAGGCGCAGGCTCCGTCGCCGGGCGTGTATATCGGCGCGGAAGGCGGTTTGAACTGGCTTCTGAACTTCACGGCGAACACGAACATTCCGGCGCTTCCGACGGTGAGCGTGACGCCGCAGACGGGTTGGGCGGTCGGCGGCGTGATCGGCTACGACTTCGTCGGTCCGCGTGTCGAGTTGGAAGGCGTCTATCGCAACAACCAGCTGAACATCGGCGTGCCCGGCACGGCGATCAACAACCAGGTCGGCCAGCTCGGCATCATGGCGAACCTGCTGTACGACTTCATGCCCGGCTCGGTGATCACGCCGTATATCGGCGCCGGCGCGGGCGTGGGCTTCGTCGACAGCAACCAGTCTTTGGGCAGCACGGTATTCGCCTATCAGGGCATCATCGGCCTGGGCTGGAACGTCGACACGAACTTCCGGGTGAACATCGACGGGCGCTACTACGGCACGTCGAACCCGTCGGTTAACGGGCAGACTTGGACGAACAACAACTTCAGCGTCATGCTGGGGCTGCAGTTGAAGTTCGGCGCGGCGGCACCGCCGCCGCCCCCGCCGCCGCCGCCGATGGTTGCGCCGCCGTCGTTCATGGTGTTCTTCGACTGGGACCGTTCGAACCTGTCGCAGCAGGCGCTGACCACGATCCAGCAGGCGGCCAACGCCTTCAAGGCGAAGGGTAACGCGCGCATCACGGCGACCGGCCATACCGACACGTCGGGCCCGGAGAGCTACAACATGGCGCTGTCGCTGCGCCGTGCCAACGCGGTCAAGGACGCCCTGGTGCGCGACGGCGTGCCGGCGCAGGCGATCACGGTGGTCGGCATGGGCGAGAAGGGCCTGCTGGTGCCGACCGGCGACAACGTGCGCGAGCCGCAGAACCGCCGCGTCGAGATCGTCATCCAGTAAGGCTGGAAACAGCTCAAGGAAAAGGCGGCCTGCGGGCCGCCTTTTTTGTGGCCGAGCCTCTGGCGGGCATCAGCGCCGGACGAAGCGGTCGACGCCCAGCACCAGCAGCCCAAAGCACAGGCCCCAGAAGGCCGACCCGACGCCCATCAGCGTGACCCCGGAGGCGGTGACGGCCAGCGTGCCGGCGGCGGCGAAGCGGTCCTGATCGGCGCCGAGCGCGCCGCCCATGGCGCTCGCCATCGACCCCAGGAGGGCGGTGCCGGCGACAGTGGCGAGCAGCGCCGGCGGCAGCGCGCCGAACAGGCCGACCAGCGAGGCACCGAACAGGGCGATCAGCGCCCACCACAGGGCATAGAAGACCCCTGCCTTCCAGCGCTGCGCCGGATCGGGATGCGCCTCGGGCCCCGTGCAGAGCGCCGCCGAGATCGCCGCGAGGTTGGACGTGTGCGCGCCCAGGAACGCGGTGCCGAGCGACACCGCGCCCGTGACGGCCAGCACCGGCTGGGTCGGCGGCCGGTAGCCCGAGGCGCGCAGCACGGCGAAGCCCGGCAGGTTCTGCGACGCCATGGTCACGAGATAGAGCGGCACGCCCAGCCCGACCAGGGTCGCGAGGTCCCACGCCGGAGCCACCAGCGCGAGATGGGAGAGACCGAGCGGCGGGATCGGCTTCACCAGACCCAGCGCCCAGGCGAGCAATGCGCCCGCCGCCAGCACGATCAGCGAGGCAAGCGTCGGCATCACTGCCCGCGCCACCAGGAACAGCCCGATCAAGGGCAGCACCAGCAGCGGCGCGCCGGGCACGTGCTCGAACATCGCCACCACGAGATGCAGCAGGATGCCGCCCAGCATGGCGGCGGCGATGCTGGCCGGAATCCTCTCGATCAGCCGGCCGAGCGGCCGGAGGGCGGCGGTCAGCAGGATCAGCACCGCCGCCAGCACGAAGGCGCCGACGGCCGCCCGCAGGCCGGGCACGCCCGACGTCGAGGCGATCAGGGCGGCGCCCGGAGTCGACCAGGCGGTGATGACCGGCATGCGGTAGCGCAGGCTGAGGACAAGCGCGCTGAGCGCCGTGGCGATGCCGAGGCCTGCGACCCAGGAGCTCGCCTGCTCGGGCGTGGCGCCGACCGCCTGCGCGGCCGCCAGCACGACCGGCAGGGTGCCGCCGACCCCCGCCACCGTCGCGACCAGGGCGGCAGTCGCGGCCGAAACCAGACCTGATCTCACGGGTTCCCTCTTACGCGTTGGCCCGCTCGACCATCGCCTGCAGCAGGATCTGGCAGCCCGCGCCGATATCGGCCTTGCTGGCGTCCTCGATCTCGTTGTGGCTGATCCCGTCCTTGCACGGCACGAAGACCATGGCGGTCGGCGCCACGCGCGAGACATAGCAGGCGTCGTGGCCGGCGCCGCTCACGATGTCCATGTGGGGGTAGCCCGCCTGCTCGGCGCCGCGCCGCACGGCCTCCACCAGCTCCCGGGCGAAGGGCGACGGTGGGAAGTACCAGATCTGCTCGATCGCAACCTCGAGACGATGGCGCCTGGCGATGTCGGCGGCCGCCGTCCGCATCTCGGCATCCATTCTTGTCAGCTCGTCATTGTCGGGATGGCGGAAGTCGACCGTCATGAAGACACGGCCGGGAATGGTGTTGCGCGATTGCGGCTGGCTTTCGATCACGCCCACGGTCGAGCGTCCGTTCGGCCGGTTGCCGATCGTGCGCGCCGCGACGATCAGCTCGGCCGCGCCGACCAGCGCATCGCGGCGGCCTTCCATCGGCGTGGTGCCGGCGTGGCTTTCCAGGCCGGTCCACGAGATCTCGTACCAGCGCTGGCCCTGCGCGCCGGTGACGACGCCGATCGTCTTCTTCTCGCGCTCGAGGATCGGCCCCTGCTCGATATGCGCCTCGAAGAAGGCGCCGACCGGCCGGCCGCCGACCGGCTCCTTGCCGTCGTAGCCGATCTTCTTCAGCGCCTCGCCGAAGCTCACGCCGTCGCGGTCCTTGATGCCGAGCGCCTGGTCGAGCGTGAAGGCGCCGCCGAACACGCCCGATGCCACCATGGCCGGCGCGAAGCGGCAGCCCTCCTCGTTGGTCCACACCGCGACCTCGATCGGCGCCTCGGTGACGTAGCCCGAATCGTGCAGCACGCGCAGCACCTCCAGCCCCGCCATGACCCCATAGGCGCCGTCGAACTTGCCGCCGGTCGGCTGGGTGTCGAGATGCGAGCCGGTCATCACCGGCGGCTTGCCCGGATCACGCCCCTCGCGGCGGGCGAAGATGTTGCCGAGGCGATCGACCTTGATCGAGCAGCCCGCCTCCTGGGCCCAGCGCACGAACAGGTCGCGGCCCTGGCGGTCGAGATCTGTCAAGGCGATGCGACAGACGCCGCCCTTCGCCGTGCCGCCGATCTCGGCCAGCTCCATCAGGCTCGACCACAGCCGCTCGGAGTCGATGCGTAGATTGGGGCGGTCGGCGGCTCTCATGGCACGAGCTCCGGTTGAAGATGGACCTTTAAAGGACTAAATTCAGTCCATAGTCGGAAAGACCCTAGCATGAAATACACCAGCCGGATCAAGCCGATCAGCTATCTCAAGGCCAACGCCGCGAAAGTTGTTCGCGGCCTGGCCGAAAGCGGCGAACCGATGATCATTACCCAGAACGGCGAAGCAACCGCCGTCATCCAGGACATCGCATCCTACGAACAAACCCAGGAGACGTTGGCGCTTCTCAAGATCCTCGCCCTCGGTGAGCAACAAGCGAAAGAAGGCAGGACGGTCACGGCCTCCGTGGCAATGCGGCGTTTTCGGGAGCGTGCCAAGCGGACAAGAGACGGGGAATGAAGCGTTATGAGGTCATTTTGACCGAACACGCTCTTCTCGACCTCGAAGAAATCGCCCATCACATCGCGCGGCACGATACACCGAAAAAGGCGGAACAGGTCGCTCGGCGCATCGAGACGGCCTTTTCATCGCTTGCAACTCTGCCCAACCGCGGCAATCACCCGCGAGAACTGCTGGCAATGGGCAATCGCTCCTTCAGGGAAGTTCATCGCAAGCCTTTCCGCATCGTCTATCGCGTTGTCGCTCGAGAGGTCCTTGTCTTGATCGTCGCCGACGGTCGGCGCGATATGCGCGCTCTGCTGGCCAGGCGCTTGTTGGGCGCTTGAGCCGCCCCGGGCCGGGCCGTCTTCGGCTTTCGGGCATGCGGTTCGGGCTGAAGAGGGGTATGCTCGACCAGCGTTGTCCCCGCGAGCTTCCGGCCGTGAGGCCGCCCGCGGCAGTAGTGCCTATCGAG
>JABCYT010000019.1 GCA_013290035.1 Alphaproteobacteria bacterium | reverse complement strand
CGGCCACATCTCGGAGGTCTATAGCGAGATGGCCCAGGTCATGCCCTCGCTGAAACACATCTCCTGGGATCGCGTGGCGCGTGAGGACTCGGTCATCTACCCGGCCGACGGCCCCGACGTGCCGGGCAACGAGATCGTCTTCACTTCGGGCTTCCCGACCACCGACGGGCGGGGCCGCATCGTGCCGGCCGACCTGCTGCCGCCCGACGAGGTGCCGGACGAGGAATATCCGCTGGTGCTGACGACCGGGCGCATGCTCGAGCACTGGCATACCGGCGCGATGACGCGGCGCGCCGGCGTGCTCGATGCGATCGAGCCGCAGGGCATCGCCGCCATGAACCCCTACGAGATCGAACGCCGCGGGCTCTCGATCGGTGACATGATCACGGTCGAAACCAGGCGCGGCATCATCGAGGCGATCCTGCGCGCCGACCGCGAGGTCGCCGACGGCATGGTGTTCATGCCGTTCTGCTTCAACGAAAGCCCGGCCAACGCCCTCACCAATCCGATGCTCGACCCCTTCGGCAAGATCCCGGAATTCAAGTACTGCGCCGCCCGGGTCGCGCCGCTGCGTCAGTTCATCGGCGAAACGCGGAACTGATAGGGCTCCTCGAGCATCTTGGCTTCGTCCGGGGTGAGCGCGAACTCCGTCGCCTGGGCAGCCGAGGTGAGCTGGTCGAGGTTGGTGGCGCCGATGATCGGCGAGCCCATGTAGGGCTTGCTGAGCAGCCAGGCGAGTGCGGTTTGGGCGGGCGAAGCGTTCTTGCCGGCCGCGACCTTCTTCAGCCGTTCGGCCACCTCCCAGTCGCAGTCGCGATAGGTGCCGGCCTGCACCTGGGCGTCGTTCTTGGCGCGCTCGGTGGTGCCGCCGCCCTCCTTGTTGCGGTTGGCGGCCAGGAAGCCGCGCGCCAGCGGCGAATAGGGAATCAAACCGACGCCCTGCTCGTGGCACAGCCGGTTCATCTCGCGCTCTTCCTCGCGCTGGATCATGTTGTAAAGGTTCTGCATGGCAATCGGCCGGGCATAGCCCTTCCAGTCGGCGATCATGATCATCTGGGCGAACTTGTAGGCCGGCATGGTCGAGCCGCCGATGTAGCGCACCTTGCCCGAGCGCACGAGCTGGTCGAGCGAGTACATGGTCTCTTCCATCGGCGTGTGCGGATCGAGCCGGTGGACCTGGTAGACGTCGATGTAATCGGTCTGCAGGCGCCTGAGCTGCTGGTCGATCGAGGCCATCAGATGCTTGCGGCCGGTGCCGACGTCGTTGGCGACGGGGCTCTGGCGGATGCCGACCTTGGTCGACAGCACGATCTCCTCGCGCTTGACCATCTTCAGGAGCGTGGCGCCCATGATCTCCTCGGAGCGGCCGGCATTGTAGTTGTCGGCGGTGTCGAAGAAGGTGATGCCGACATCGAGCGCGCGCTTGAAATAGGCCGGCGCCTCGGCCTCGTCGAACTTGCCCCAGCCGCGGCGGCCCTTGGCACCCCACGAATTGCCGCCCAGGCAGATGCGGCTGACGATCAGGCCCGAGCGGCCCAGCGGTCCGTATTTCATCGAAAATCCCCCTTGTCGGTGCGAGCCTACAGCCCCACCTTGGTGCCATGAAAGTGCTGATCGAATATTGCGGCGCTTGAGGTTATAAGCCGCAGGCCCTCCGTGTGAGGGATCACCTCCAGAAGCGGGGCCCCGCCGACATCGAGCTGCGCCCGGGCAAATCAGGCCAGTTCGACGTCACCGTAGACGGCGCGCTCAAATACACCCGCAGCAAGACCGGCCGGTTCCCGACCGACGACGAGATCGAGGATCTGGCGGGCGACTAGTCTTCGCGCCTCGCCCTTCGAGACGGCGCTTCGCGCCTCCTCAGGGTGAGGCGCGCTCACATAGCACCACCTCATGCTGAGGAGCGCCCGCAGGGCGCGTCTCGAAGCATGGGCGCCGACGAAGCGCTAACCCAGCACTTCCTTGTTCACGACGTGCGCCGCGATGGGGTGGCCGTCGAACACGCTCAGGATGTTCTCGATAGCGGTGGTCGCCATGCGATCGCTCGCCTCCTTGGTGACGCCGGCCATGTGCGGGCTCAGGATCACGTTCTCCAGGCCGAACAGCTTGTTGCTGGCCTCCGGCGGCTCCTTGTCGAGCACGTCGAGCCCCGCGCCGCGCAGCTTGCCGCTGCTCAGCGCCTTGTAGAGCGCCTCCTCGTTCACGATGCCGCCGCGCGCGGTGTTCACCAGGAAAGCGTCGGGCTTCATCAGCGCCAGCGTCTCGGCATTGAACATGTTCACGGTTTCCGGCGACTTCGGGCAATGCACCGAGACGAAGTCGACCTTGGGCAGGATCGCCTCGAGGTCGGTGACCTTCCTGGCGCCGGCTTTCTTGATGTCGGCCTCGGAGATGTTGGGGTCGAGCACGGAGACGTCCATTTCGAAGGCCACGCAGCGCTTGACGGTGCGCGAGCCGATGCGGCCCATGCCAACCACCAGGATCGACTTGCCGGCGAGATCGGCCGGCAGGTCGCTGAGGCGCTGGCCCCAGGCGCCCTCGCGCACGAAGCGGTCGTGCTTGCGGGTGAGCCGCGCCGAGGCGAGCAGCATGTACATGGCGTGCTCGGCCACCGACACCGAGTTGGCGATGCCCGTGGTCATCAGGGGAATCTTGCGCTTGTTGAGCGCCGGGATCTCGACGGCGTCGAAGCCGACGCCGAGACGCGCCACCACCATCATGGCGGGCGCGGCGTCGAGCTCGGCCTGGCGGAAGGCCGTGCCGCCCAAGGTCACCGCGTTGGCGTCCTTGAGCTTGGGATGCAGCGAGCCGGCCGAATCGTCGGTCAGGATCTCGTAGTCGACGTCGTCGCGCTTCTTCAGCACGTCGATGCCGGCCTGCGGCATGCGGCCGACGATCAATACTTTCTTGCGGTTCTTGCCCGTGGTCATCGTTTCCCCTGCAGTCTTGCAAATTTGGATGGCGGCAATCCTAAAGGCCGTCGTCACCGGAGGCTAGGGGAGGTAGCTGAGCGGGAGCCGCGTGGTGGACTTGATCTCCTCCATGGCGAACATCGAGGTGACGTCGGAGAGTTCGACCTTGGCGATCAGCCGCTTGTAGAAGGCGTCGTAGGCCTCGATGTCGGGCAGCGCCAGGCGGATCAGGTAGTCGATCTCGCCGCTCATGCGATAGCAGTCCATGACCTCGGGGAACGAGGCCACCGCCTTGGCGAAGCGGCCGAGCCACTGGGCATTGTGCTGGGCGGTCCGGACGGCCACGAACACGGTGACGCCGGCATTGACCGCCTTGCGCTCGAGGAGCGCCACGCGGGCGCGGATGATGCCGGCCTCCTGCAGGCGGTTGATGCGCCGCCAGCACGGCGTGGTCGACAGCCCGACCCGGCGGGCGATCTCGGCCAGGGCCATGCCGGCGTCGTCCTGCAGGCAATCCAGAATCTTCTTGTCGAAGGAATCGAGCGACATTTTCGCGGCCATGGGCGCTTCCTTGGAATGAATTTCTCAAGCTTGCGCCATCCGCCCCAAAGGTAGCAAGCCGTTTCCCGGCCGGACCGCTAGAATCACCGGATGTTTCGCCGCTTCACCGATCATCCGGCCTCGGTCAACGAGACCTACTTCCAGCACATGGGCATGGCCCTGGGCTTTGGCGGCCGCATGCTGGTTGGCGCGCTCGCCTGTTTCGTGCACGCTGTCTTTCCATGGCTCTGCCTGACCCGGGGAAGCGACACCATCCGCACCTTGCATCACCGCATGGTGAGTCATCGCGTCGTCCCGCAAAGCGGGCGGCCGGTCGAGCCCGGCCGGTCGACGCTCGCAGTCGCCGGCGACTAGCCCCGCTCCTCTTCCTCGTCGGCCTGCTTGCCGCGGCGCTTCCCGCCGCCGCACAGGAACGCTCGATGGTGCCCGTCACCGTCGACGGCGAGCAGGTGAAGCTCGCCGTCATCACCTACAAGCCCACCGGCGACGGCCCCTTCCCCACCCTGATCTTCCATCACGGCTCGACCGGCCGCGGCCGCGATCCCACGATTTTCGAGCGGCCCTACGATCCCGCCATATTCGCCAAATGGTTCACGACGCGCGGCTGGGCGGTGGTGCTGCCGTCGCGACGCGGCCGCGGCGGCTCCGAGGGAACCTACGACGAGGGCTTCGCGCTCGATCGCGCGCAGGGCTATACCTGCGAGCAGACGCTCTCGCTCGCCGGCGCCGACCGGGCCTTGCGCGACATCGACGCCATCACCCCGGTCATCCTGGCGCAGTCCTTCGTCGATCCCGCCAAGGTCGCCGTCGGCGGCCAGTCGCGCGGCGGCATCCTCGCCGTCGCCTGGAGCGGACGCCAGCCGGCTGTGCCGCACGCCGTCGTCAATTTCGTCGGCGGCTGGCTGGGGACGGGCTGTCCGACCGCGACGGCCGTCAATCAGAACCTGTTCAATCGCGGCGTCGCCTTCGGCCAGCCCACGATCTGGCTCTACGGCGACAAGGATCCGTTCTATCCGCTGTGGCACAGCCAGGCGAACTTTGCCGCCTTCGAGGCGGCCGGCGGCAAGGGCGCGTTCCATGACTATGCCCCGCCCGAGGGGCTGAACGGCCATCAGATCGGCGCGGCGCCGCAGCTCTGGAGCGCCACGCTCGAGGCCTATCTGGCGGACCGCGGACTGCCGACAAAAGGACCCTAGCAACTCGCCAGCGCCACCCCACGTTTGAAGGGACAGCCAGGGCGAGGGAGGGTCGAATGAAGACGCAGCTCAAGATCAGCTTCCAGGGCAGCGACCCCAGCGCGGCGCTCCGCCGTATGATCGAGGAGCATGTCGAGGCGCTGGAACATGTCCACGGCCGGCTGACCGCCTGTCACGTCGTGATCCGGGTGCCCGACAAGCATCATCGCACCAGCGGCCTCTACAGCGCCAACATCCACCTCACCCTGCCCGGCGGCATCGATGTCAACGTCGATCACACGCCGCAGGCCGACGACCGCTTCGCCAACCCGCAATTCGCCGTGACCGACGCCTTTCGCCGCGCCAAGCGGCTGATCAAGGAGCACGTCCACAAGCAGCGCGGCGAGGTGAAGACGCTGCACGAGAGGATCGACCGCACGCTCGACCGGCCGCCCCAGGCCAAGACGCCTTAGTCGCTCCACAGCGTGATTACAGGCGCTTGCTCTCGCGACGCCACATCCACCAGAAGGCAAAGCCGACGACGGCCAGCAGCAGCACGCCGACCAGCAGCAGCACGGCAGATTCCTGGATCCATGCCACCGCCGGCACCGAGGCCGCGAGGAACACGCCGACCGCGCAGATACGCCAGACGCCGGCATGGACGCCGGCGACGAACGTGCCGAGCGCGAGCAGGATCAGCAGGGTGAGCGCGGTCGAATTGTCGTTGACGACGCCCCGCACTTCCGGGAGGAACATCAGCCACATCGCCCCCAGGAAGGCCAGCCAATGCAACGCCTGGGTCAGCACCAGCTTCATGCGCTCGGCGCCCGTGTCGAGCTTTGGCCAGCCCGAGACGATGCTGATCAGCGCATAGACCGGCGCCAGCGTCATCCAGTAGTAGTACGTCGCCCCGCGGAAGCTGGTGAGCACGATCCCGCCCACCGCCAGCACCAGCATCGCCGCGTAGGGCAGATCGCGCAGCAGCCAGCCCTTGATGCCGGGCGTCCGCGGCGGCTCGACGGGCGTCGTCATTGTGCATCCTTGAACGGGGCGCCCTTGAACCGGGCGTCCTTGACGAGCTTCCTCTCGACCACGCGCGACCACAGGGTGGCGCCCAGGGTGATGATGTCGTCGTTGAAGTCGTAGCCCGGATTGTGGACCTCGCAGCCGCCCTCGCCGCCGCCATTGCCGATGTTGATGAAGGCGCCCGGCACCTTCTCCAGCATGTAGGAGAAATCCTCCGAGGCCATGACGTAGGGGCCCTCGCGGTTCATGTTCTCCTCGCCGACGATCTCGGCCGCCACGTCGGCGATGAACTTCACCGCGTCCTTGTTGTTGACCAGCGGCGGGAAAGCGACGCGCACGTCGGCTTCCGCCCTGCCGCCCAAGGTCCGGGCGATGCCCTCGGCGATCGTCTGGATGCGCTCCTTCACCAGCGTCATCGTCTCCTTGCGGAAGGCGCGGAGGGTGCCGCGCAGCACCGCCTCCTGGGGGATCACGTTGTAGGCGTCGCCGGCATGCATCTGGGTGACCGAGATCACCGCCGAATCGAGCGGTGCCACGTTGCGCGACACCACGCTCTGCAGCGCCGAGATGATCTGGGTGGCGATGATCACCGGGTCGATGCCGCTCTCCGGCCGCGCGCCGTGCGCGCCCTTGCCGGTGATCTTGATGTCGAACAGGCCGCCGCCGGCCATCTGCGGGCCCGAGCGGATGGCGAACTTGCCGACATCGAGCTTGGGCCTGTTGTGCATGCCGAAGATCTGCTCGCAGGGAAACTTCTCGAACAGCCCGTCCTTGACCATCGCCTCGGCGCCGCCGCGGCCTTCCTCGGCCGGCTGGAAGATGAGGTGGACCGTGCCGTCGAAGTTGCGCGTCGCCGCGAGGTACCTGGCGGCGCCCAGCAGCATGGTCGTGTGGCCGTCATGGCCGCAGGCATGCATGCGGCCCTTGTGCTGGCTGCGGTGATCGAAGGTGTTGTGCTCGTCCATCGGCAGCGCATCCATGTCGGCGCGCAGCCCAATGGCGCGCGGATTGTTGCCGACCCGGATGGTGCCCACGACGCCGGTCTTGCCGATGCCGGTGGTGACCTCGCAGCCCCATTCCTTGAGCTTGCGGGCCACGATCTCCGACGTCCGCTCCTCCTCGAAGCCGAGCTCGGGATGAGCGTGAATGTCACGCCGGATGGCGGTGAGCTCGGCGGACGCGGCGGCAATCTTGGGTTCGATCTTCATGAGGCTCTGTTGCACTCCGGTTAGACTAGGAAAGAGCATTACACGCGGAATTCCGCGCGCATGCACGCCCGGATATGAGGGGTCATCCTCCGTTCACGGCTCGGCCCGGCGAATTTGCGCAAATTCCGCAAGCGTTATGCCAATCAGCGTCCGAAAATCCCGAGGAACCGCACCTCCTAAGTGAAACAGCAAAATCGCGCACAGATGGGTCGTGACCATTGATCAAGGCTCTTGCCGAAGGAAACCCATACATAATCAACACTAATGCCAATATCAAGCGTTACTTCTGAACACTAAAGCCGTCCCATGTGCCTCTCCCGCGGGCGGCTCCTGGCTCCTGAGTTTTTGCGCACCATCCAACGCAAAAACTCCATTCCGCCGGCCCCTGGTTGGTGCGCAAGATCCGGCGCTTCCAGCTGATGTTGGCCGACACCTCAACCATACTGCAGTGAATTGGGAAGCGCCGGCGCATGCCGTTCACGGCGAAGACCAAGCGCGTTGTTCGGGCCGGTATCTCCGCATCACCTCTTGCAGGAGATCGAGCGGCAGCGCGTGGATGGTGCGGCCGTCTCGGCCGGACATGGTCTCGGCCATGCACATTGCGTTGAGAATTGCCTCTTCGGTTGCCTCGGCCGAGGCTCGGAAAAGGCTCGTCATCGCGTCGGGCGCGAGCATGTTCACGCTGCTGATCTTGTCGCTCTGGCCGATATGATTGCCTGTCGAAAAAGCGATAAAGATATCGCCGCTTCCATTTGCACCGATGCCGCCAACCCACGAGAGCCCCGTTGTGGCGCGGCGGGCAAGCCGCTGGCATTGGAGCGGAATGAGAGGCGCGTCGGTCGCCAGAACAACGATGATGGAACCGTCCGCCGCCTGTGGTGAGACTGCGCTTCTGCCCGAGCGATGCGCCGCTACCACGTCTGGTCCGATCTCGCGGCCCACCGGCACGCCATCGACGCGCAACAGATCGCGCGCGCCATAATTCGCCTGCACCAACGCGCCGACCGTATAGCGCTCTCCATTCTCGACGACGACACGCGATGCCGTGCCAGTCCCGCCTTTGAACTCGTGACAGATCATGCCGGTGCCGCCGCCAACATTGCCTTCGGCAATAGCGCAGCCGCCGACCGCGCTGTCGAACGCGGCAAACGCGTGCTCCTGCGTCAGGGTGAAACCTTGAATATCGCTGAGCCAGCCGTCGTAGGTCTCGGCGACGACTGGCAGATGAAAGGCTTGGGAAGCGCCATCGCGGACCGCGAGGGCCGTGATGGCGTCACGGACGATCCCGACCTGATAGGTGTTGGTGATCCCGATCGGCGCGCCCAGCAAACCCTGCTCCGCGAGCCATGGCAGGCCGGTCATCTCGCCGTTGCCATTGAATGAGAACGTCCCTGCGAAGACGTAGTCGGTCCAGATTTCCCGTCCGCGCGGCCAGATGGCAGTGACCCCTGTCCGGGCAATCCGTGGCCTATCCTGGATGACGGTCGAGTAGCCCACTTTGACGCCCGACACATCGGTAATGGCGTTGAATGGTCCGGGCGATAGAGTCCCGACTTTTAGGCCGAGATCGCGCAGGCGCGCACGAGGCATTGTTTCGCTCTTGGATTTATGACGGATGAGAACGTCTGACTTGTGATATTACCCCTCGAAGCAGCGAAACGACGCGACGGGCCGCTTGCGGCTATCGCCTCAATTGGCAACACGTCGATAGAAGGCCATCGTGCCGGCCAGCGCGAGCAGCGCGCCGCCGCATAACCGATCAAGCCAGATCGAGGCAGCAGAACGGAAGAACTTGGCCGCCCGCGAACCCAGGCCTGCGTAAGAAAACATTACGACGAAATCGATTGCCGCGAACACAACGGCAAGAATCGCGTATTGCGCGACTTGAGGTTTTGATGGGTCGATGAACTGGGGCAGGAAAGCAGAAAAGAACAGATAGCCCTTGGGATTCGTAGCGGCGACCAAGAAGCAGCGTGCGACGAGGGCAAGTACGGCGGCATCCGCCGGCTGAGAGGCTCGATCCAACGCTGCTGTGGCCGAGCCGCGTGAGCGCAAGAGACCTACCCCAAGCCACGCAAGGTAGGCGACGCCGATCCACTTCACAGCCGTGAACCAGGATTCCGACGCCGCAAGCAGCGCGCCCAGTCCGAGTGCCGCTGCGCCAATGAGCACGAAGTCGGACAGCACCGCTCCGCACATCCCGGCGACGGCCCGACGAACCCCAAACCTCGATCCGTTCGAGAGAGCCAACAGGACAGTAGGCCCCGGCGTCGCGATGCCGATGAAGGCGACCACTGCAAATGCCAAGACGGTTGTTTCTGTCATGACGCTCCGCCGATCATCTGTGGCTACCCGCATCCGAGCCAGACCGTGCAGTCGTATCATAGACGCACCCGCCACGGCTGCCCAACGTCTCGGATTTCACCCGGCGAAGGGCCGAACGGCGATCGGCATCCGCTTGTCCTCATCCATGGCACCTCATCGAGCCTTCACGCCTGGGAGGGATGGACCGATACGTTCGCGGAGTTTGGCAAAGCGATCATCATTTTTGGAGACGACTTGAACGTTCGCATGGCTCCCAAACTGGCGGCGATGTCTGATATTGATGGCTCTCACTCGCTTCTGACGCACAGCAGAGAGACATAGATGATCCCAAATTTCACCGTAGCGGAAGATTTTGATCCCGCCGACGCTGAGGTCGTCAGTGACGGCCTGCGCGCCTACTACAGCGATCGGGCCGGATACTACGATTTCAGGCCGCTCGCAGTTTTTGTCCGTGATCCGCAGACCGGCAAGGTCGTTGGCGGGCTTCACGGCCGCTCGGAATTCGGTCTGGTCTATGTCGCGTGGTTTTTTCTGCCCGAGAACCTGCGCGGTGCACGGATCGGAAGTCGAGTACTGGCGATGGCCGAGGAAGAGGGTAGGCGGCGCGGTTGCACCCGCATCGCTCTGACGACGCTCAGCATCGAGGCGCCGGGCTTCTATCAAAAGCAGGGCTACACTGTCGTGGCGACGATCGATTGCGAACCGCCCGGCCTCACGCGCTATTACATGATGAAGAATCTCTGACGATTCTAGGACTTCAGCAAGAATGACATCACCACGCGCCGAAACTCGCTGCCATGCAGGTTCGGATAAAAATGGCCGCCGTCGGGCAGCACATGGGCCCGCGCGTCGGGGATCAGCCGGCACAGCTCCTCCGTAAAGTAGAGCGGCGTCACCATGTCGTCGCGGGCGCAGATCGCGAGCGTGGGCGCACGCACCCGCTGCAGCTGATCCCGCCGATCGTGGGCGACGATGGCCGCGATGCGCGAGAGCACGATCTCGGGCACTGGAATGGTCTCGTGCGCCCTGGCCTCGGCAGCCGACAGGTCGGCGTCATGGTCGCGCACCCAGGACGGCATGTTGAGCGCGAGCGCGCTCGCCTTGAGATAGGCCGCCGGCCCCAGCTCCTTCAGCATCAGCGCGCGCACCTCGAACAGGCGACGGAAGAAGCTGTCGGTCCGGGCCCAGGTCGAGCTCAGCACCAGCCGGTCGATGCGCTCGGGATGCTCGATCGCCAGCACCTGGCCCATGGCGCCGCCGGTCGAATGGCCGCACCAATGGACGCGCGCGTAGCCCAACGCGTCGATCAACTGCAGCGCGTCGTCGGCCATCTGCTCGACCGAGTAGGCGATCTTCGACAGGGTGCTGCGCGCCGTGCCGCGGTGATCGTGCACGACCACGGTGAATTGTTTGGCGAGTGCCGCGACATGGTCGCCCCAGAAGCGGCCATCGCCGCCCAGCCCGGGCACCAGGAACAGCGGCGGCCCGCTGCCATGCGTTTCGTAGTAGAGCTCTGCGCCATCGCGCAGCTTGAGATGCGACATGCCATCCTTCCGTCGGTGTTCGACGACGCTTCGTACCCCCAGGCACGACGGGTATAATGCCCTGCGGAGGAAAGCGCACGATGAAGCGCCTGTCGATTGCGGCGATGATCCTGCTGGGCGGCTGCGTGCAAGAGCAGCCGCCGGTGACCAACCTGATCCTGCGGCCCGCGCCCGACGACCCGACCCCGTCGGGCATCGCCTATCTCTGCGACGGCCGCAAGGAAGTCTCCGTGGTCTACGCCAAGAACCGCGCCTCGGTGACGCTCGACGGCAAGACCTGGCGCATGGAATACCAGCCGACCAATACGGGCTTTCGCTACATGGACCGGGCCAACGAATGGACCGGCAGCGACGACCTCGCCACCCTGCGCGAATATGGCAGCGGCGGCCGGCCGCTGGCCTTCAACTGCCGGCCGACGCGACGGACGACCTAGGCCCAAAAGCTCAATAAAGCGTGTTTCGTTGACTGCTTGCGGCAGGCGCCGCACCTGTTCGCATGACCTGGATTAATGATCCGGAAAAGATTCATGATCTGGAAAACGCAGGGTCCGTGTGCCACCGTAACGTCGAACCAACCGGAGGTGTGCCATGAGCCAGCTCGAACTCCCCGAGCGCAACGTTGTGGCGGACACGGCGAGAGTTTCGTCTGCCTATGTACCGACGCTCCAGCGCACGGAAGGCCAGCCGCCGCCCATCGCGGCGAATGGCGGCCTGTCCTACATGTCGTTCGACCGGGGCGGCGACGCGGGCACCGCCGCGGCGCTCGAGGACGCGCTTGCCCAGATCGCCGAGGGCGAGGGCCAGCGCGTTTTCGACATGATCGACAAGGCGCCCCCGGGCCCGATCGAGACCCGGTGGGGCCTCGGGTTCCGAGACTTCGACGGCTGCATGGACTACATCCGCGCGAAGGGCATCAAGGCGCCTGACGGCGGCCTGGTGCTGCCGCTGCCCTATACCGTCTACGAGCGGCCGACCTACTCCATCGTCCCGTCCAACGCCATCTGGCGTGACCCGGCGCGCGCCGACGTGGCGGCGATGCTGCGCAAGAACGAGGAGGCCAACCGGCGGCGGGACCTCTATTTCCCGCAGGTGATGCGCGACGCGCGGCGCATCGGCCAGTACTACCCGGGCCTCTCGCCCGACAGTCCCGAATGCATGGACCGGCTCGGCGTCTCGCTGGCGCACCTCGAGTCCAAGTGCTCGAACTTCTACGATGCGGCGGAGGTGGAGCGCGTGTTCTATCCCGAGATCGAAAAGCTCCTGCTGAAATTCTTCCCGGGCGCGACCGATGCCCTGGTCTACAACCACGACGTCTTCGACAAGGACTACGCGGGCGACCGCACGGAAGACCAGGACAACAAGAACCCGGGCGTGAACGCGCGTTACGCCAACCTCGTGCACAACGACCTGAACGACAACAGCGGCCGCGTGCGCTGCCGCGAGCTGCTCACCAGGAACCTGCGGAACTTCGGGCGCGCTCAGCACTACACGGAGCAAGAGGTCGACGCGAAGATGTCGCGGCGCTTCATGTCGATCAATCTCGCCAAGCCGATGGAGACGGTCGAGCAGTTCCCCTTCGTGCTCTGCGCCTGGCCCTCCTTCGCCGACCAGCCGTACATCACCAACTACCGGATCTACGACGACCGCGTCGGCGAGACCACCCGCTTCACCTACCGTCCCGACCACGAGTGGTACTGGTTCCCCCGGCAGACGCCGACGGAGGTCTCGATGCTGAAGTGCTACGACTCCGTCACCGACGGCTCGGTCTCGCGCTGGTCCTTCCACACCGCCTGCACCGACCCGACCGCGCCCGCCGACGCCCGCTGCCGCAAGAACGTCGTGGTCCGGTCGTTTGTCTTCTTCTAGTAGCGCGTTCTGACGCGACCGGGCAGAAAAGATAAAGACGCGCCACTTCAGCGCGGAGTTTACTCCGCGCGCAGTGGCGCGCCCCCGCAACTCTAGTTATTATTTCAGCCAGAGCTTGATCGCGTAGCCCACGGCCGCGGTGACGCCGACGCCGGCCAACCACAGGCCCACGAACCACAGCCACTGCCGCGGTGCCGGCATCAGTGATAGCCCTCGGGCCCGGTCTTGCCGCGGAACACCCAGTAGGAATAGCCAGTGTAGGCCAGGATGATCGGCACCATGACCAGCGCCCCCGGCAACATGAATTTCAGGCTCGCAGGCGGCGCGGCGGCGTCCCAGATCGTGATCGTGGGCGGAACCACGTAGGGGAACAGGCTGATGCCGAGGCCGGCGAGGCTGAGCGTAAACATCAGCAGCGCCATCAGGAACGGCGTGTAGGTGAGACGCCGCTTGAGGCTGGTGAAGAACGCCAGGGTGGCGATGGCGACCAGCACCGGCACCATCGCCGTGAACAGGACCTGCGGGACGGCGAACCAGCGTCGCCAGTAGACGTCGCTCAGGAACGGCGTCGCCGCACTCACCGCGCCGATGGCGACGATGGTCGCGATGCCCAGCCCGAGGGCCAGCCGATAGGCGCGCGCCTGCAACGTGCCCTCGCTTTTCATGATCAGCCAGGTCGAGCCGAGCAGCGCATAGCCGCACACCAGGCTTGCGCCGACCAGGATGCTGAACGGCGTCAGCCAGTCGAACCAGCCGCCGGCATAGGCACGGTTTTCGATCGCGATGCCCTGCAGCAGGGCGCCCAGAGTGACGCCCTGCGCGAAGGCCGCCATGATCGAGCCGATGCTGAAGGCGATGTCCCAGTAGGGACGGTGGCCCGGATCGCGCCAGCGGAATTCGAAGGCGACGCCGCGGAAGATCAGCGCCAGCAGCATGGCGACGATCGGCGCATAGAGCGCCGACAGGATCGTGCTGTAGGCCAGCGGAAAGGCGGCCAGAAGGCCACCGCCGCCCAGCACCAGCCAGGTCTCGTTGCCGTCCCACACCGGGGCGATGGTGTTCATCGCCGTGTCGCGCTCGCGGCCCGCCGGAATCCAGGAGAAAAGGATGCCGATGCCGAGATCGAAACCGTCCATCACGACATAGGCGAATATCGCGAAGGCGATGATGAAGGCCCAGATGGTGGGCAGGTCGAAGGCGAGCATGGTCAGGTCCCTCCGCCCGGCGAGGCCAGGCTGTCCGGCACCGCCGGCGAGGGCGTGAGGCCCGCCGCCCGCACCGGCTGGCCGCGCTCCGGTCCCTCTTCGCCCGGCTGCGGCGAGTGGCTCATCAGCCGCAGGATGTAGAAGATGCCGGCGCCGAACACGATGCAGTAGACGGCGATGAAAGCCAGCAGCGAGGTACCGACCGCCGGCACCTGCAGCGGCGAGGCGGAGTCCGCGGTGCGCAGCAGGCCATGCACCGTATAGGGCTGGCGGCCGACCTCGGTCGTCACCCAGCCGGCGATCACGGCCGCGAAGCCCGCCGGCCCCATCACCAGGGCCAGGAGATGCAGCAGCTTCCAGTCGTAGAGCCGGTGCCTCACCCGCGCCAGCAGGCTGAAGGCGGCGAGCCCCAGCATCGCCATGCCCAGCCCGACCATGACGCGGAAGGCCCAGAACACGATGGCCACCGGCGGCCATTCCTTGCGGTCGACCGAATCGAGCCCCTTGAGCGGCGCGTCGAGCGAATGTTTCAGGATCAGCGACGAGGCCTTGGGAATCTCGACAGCGTAGAGCGTCTCCGCCTTGGCCTCGTCGGGCCAGCCCAACAGGATCAGCGGGGCGCCGTCGGTGTAGCTCTTGAAATGGCCTTCCATGGCCATGACCTTGACCGGCTGGTGCTCGAGCGTGTTCAGCCCATGCTGGTCGCCCGCCAGGATCTGCAGCGGCGCCACCACGGTGATCATG
>JABCYT010000018.1 GCA_013290035.1 Alphaproteobacteria bacterium | reverse complement strand
GGCATGGCCGACGGCGAATTTCCGCTGCAGAGCGCGGCGGCCTCTGCGGCTTGTCTGATGGGTGCGCTCAGCGAAGGTCTGATCGGCCCGCTGGCGCCGGAAGCCGGCGACCTGCCAAACACGCGCGCGCTGGTCGACGCCATCACCAGCTTTTGCCTGCAGGCAGTATCGGCCCGACCGTTTGCTGCACCATCCCTTCGGGTGATGGAGACACCGACATGACGATGACCATCGCTGCGCCGCCGTGGCAGGACTTGTTCCAGCGCCTCCTCAGCGAGCTCGACCATCGCGGGAGCGCTGACTGGCAGGCCGATCAAGCGCGGCTTGATCCGGCGATCTATCACAATCCGCAGCGCTACCAAGCCGAACGCGATCGGCTGTTCCGGCGCCTGCCACTCTGCCTGGGACATGCCGACCAGCTTTCTGAGCCGGGCTCCGTCGTCGCCTTCGAGCTTTGCGGCGTGCCGGTGCTGATCGCACGCCATCGCGACGGCGAGGTCAGAGTCTTCCTCAATGTCTGCCGCCATCGTGGTGCGCGGCTCATCGCCGAAGAGAGCACGGTCTGTCACAAACAGAGTCTCGTCTGCCCCTACCATGCCTGGACCTACAGGCTTGACGGCACGTTGGCTGGCTTGCCGCGGCCAGAGGCGTTTCCCGACTTGCAGCGGCATCTTCTCGGCCTGCGTCGGCTGCCCTCGACCGTTCGGCATGGCCTGGTCTGGGCGGTGCTTGATCCCGCGGCCGACGGCGCGGATAGCAACCGAACATTGGACATTGCCGGCTATTTAGGTGAGCTCGACCGCGATCTGGAAGCAATCAGCATCGGTCGCCATCGCTTCTACCGCCAGCACGCCGTGCGGCGCGCGACCAACTGGAAGCTGATCGTCGATGCCTTTCTCGAAGTCTATCACGTCACGCGCCTGCATGCCGGCACGATCGGTCCTTTCTTCGCCGATTCGGTATCGGTCGGCGATGCAGTCGGGCCGCACCAACGCTACCTGGTCGCGCGCGACCGGACGGCGGAAATCCGCGCCTTGCCGCCTGAGCACTGGAGCCCGCAAGTGCACGGCACGCTGGTCCACTTCGTCTTTCCCAACAGCATCATTGTCTATCATCCGGACTACATCAGCCATCTCGGCATGTTCCCAAGCGCGCCGGACGAGACGTTGTTCGTCCATACGATGCTGACGCCAAAGCTTCCGGCCGACGCCAAAGAAGAGGCGCACTGGACGCGTTCCTTCGAGCTGATGGATGGCGGCGTCTTCAACGGCGAGGATCTCGCGATCTGCGAGCAAATCCAGCGCGGCCTCTTGAGCGGCGCCAATGACGGGCTGATCGTAGGTCGCCTCGAGCAGAACCTGAGCCGCTTTCACGGCAATCTGGATGCCGCATTGCGCTAGACCTGAGAAGGAAGGCTATGGGATGACAATCCAGCCTTCATTTGACATGGTCGCCCCATGCGTTTGGTCAGTTTTCGCCATGCGAGCGCAGCCAAATTTGGCGCGGTCGTCGAGGGCGGCATCGTCGATCTGTCGGCGCGGCTTGGGTCGCGCTGGCCGAGCCTGCGCGCGGCGATCGCGGCCAAGGCGCTGGGCGAACTGGCGGCGGCGGCCAAGGGCGTCGGCGCCGATCTCAAGCTCGACGAGGTCGAACTCGATCCGGTCATCCCCGACCCCGACAAGATCCTCTGCATCGGATTGAACTATGCGAGTCACGTCGGCGAGGTCGGCCGGCAGCTGCCCACCGTGCCCAGCGTCTTCTCGCGACTGCACAACACCCTGGTCCCGCACGGCGGCGACATCGTGCGGCCGCGGGCATCGATCGATTTCGACTTCGAGGGCGAGCTCGCGATCGTGATTGGCGAGCGCTGCCGGCACGTGCCGCGCGCCAGCGCACTGTCGGTCGTCGCAGGCTACACCTGCTTCCTCGACATCAGCGTGCGCGACTTCCAGAAGCACTCGGTGACGGCCGGCAAGAACTTCCCGGCGACCGGGCCGCTCGGACCGTGGATGGTGACGGCCGACGTGATCGCCGACCCACAGCGGCTGGAGCTGACGACGCGGCTGAACGGCAACGTCGTGCAGCACGACACGACCGATCACATGATCTTCGACGTCGCCGCCATCATCGAATATCTCTCGACCGTGACCTGGCTGGAGCCGGGCGACATCATCGCCACCGGCACGCCCGACGGCGTCGGCATGGGCCGCAAGCCGCCGCTCTGGATGAAGGGCGGCGACAAGGTCGAGGTCGAGATCTCCGGCATCGGAACTTTGGGCGTCAATGTCGTCGACGAGTGAACCGCTCGCCCTGCCGGCCACCAAGGCCGCGGCAAACCGCGACGCCAAGGTGATCGGCCTGGTCGCCGTGGCGCATTTCATGAGCCACGTGCACGGCATGCTGCTGCCGCCCATCCTCGGCCAGGTGAAGGAGGCGTTCGGCGTCAGCTACACCCAGGTGGCGTTGGCGATCACCGTCTTCAACATCGCCTCGGCGCTCTTACAGACGCCGACCGGCTTCCTGGTCGACCGCATCGGGCCACGCATGATGCTGACCGGCGGGCTGATCCTGAGCAGTGCCGCCATCACGGCCGCTGCCCTGCTGCCCGGCTACTGGTTCTTCATCATCGCCTACGGTCTGATGGGCGTCGCAAACACCGTCTATCACCCGGCCGACTATTCCATCCTGTCGGCCGCCATCGACGGCAAGAAGATCGGCAAGGCCTTCTCGGTCCATACGTTCGCGGGTTACCTGGGCTTTGGCGTGACGCCTGCCCTGGTGCTGGCCACGGCCGCCATCTGGGGCTGGCACGGCGCCTTCCTGTTCGTGGCCGGGCTCACCTTCGCCGTGGCGATCCTGCTGATCGTGGCCGGCAGCGTGCTGCCGCGGGCCGTGCGCAAGCCCCTCGGACCCGCCAGGACTGCGTCGTCCAGGAGCGAGGCCAAGGTCGGACTCGACCTGCTGCTGAGCCCGCCGATCCTGCGCAACCTGCTGTTCTTCTTCTGCCTCGCCATGGCCAATGGCGGCATCCAGACCTTCACCGTGGTCGGCATGGGCGCGATCCACGGCACGCCGGCCTCGGTGGCCAACGTGGCGCTGTCGGGCTTCCTGCTGTTCAGCGCCGGCGGCGTGCTGCTGGGCGGCATCATCGCCGACCGCACGCCGCACCATGAGAGGGTGGCCGCCATCGGTTTTGCCTGCACCTCGACCATGGCGATCCTGATGGCTTGGGTGAACATGCCGGCGGCGCTGCTGATCGGCGTCATGTCGCTGGGCGGCCTGTTGAACGGCATCATCCAGCCGTCGCGCGACATGATGGTGCGCGCCGTGACGCCGGCCGGCTCGTTCGGCAAGGTGTTCGGCTTCGTGACTACCGGCTTCAATTTCGGCGGCGTCATCTCGCCCCTGCTCTACGCCTGGCTGATGGACCGCGGCGAGCCCCGGGCCATCTTCATGATCGTCGTCGCCTTCATTTTCCTCTCGCTGGTGACCGTCCTCACCCGCGCCAAACCGCAGGCCAAAGCAGCATGGACTCACTAGCGCCCGCCTCTGGCCAGACCACGGCCGAGGCGCCCAAACTCGACGCACTGGCGCGCCGCTACGGCGCCGCCCTGCCGCCCGCCGGGCCCTGGAACGAGACCATTGCGGGCCTGCTCGACCACCGCTCGGTGCGCGGGTTCCTGTCGGATCCGGTGCCACCCGGCACCCTGGAAACCCTGATCGCCGCGGCGCAGTCGGCCGCCACCAGCTCCAACATGCAGTTCTGGTCGGCGATCTCCGTCACCGATCCGGCCAAGCGCAAGATCCTGGCCGAGATCGCCGGCGACCAGAAGCATATCGAGCAGTGCCCGCTCTACATCTGCTGGGTCGCCGACCTGTCGCGCAACCAGCGGGTGGGCGAGAGCGAGAAGACGGACCTCGAGAGCATGCCCTGGCTCGAAACCTTCATGGTGGCCTGCATCGATGCCGCCCTGGCCGCGCAGAACGCCGTGGTCGCCGCCCAGTCGCTCGGGCTGCGCACCGTCTATATCGGCGCCATGCGCAACGATCCGGTCCGCGTCGCCGAGCTTTTAGGCCTGCCGCCGCGCGCCTTCGCGGTGTTCGGCCTCTGCGTCGGCATTCCCGATCCCAAGGCCAAAAATGAGGTGAAGCCGCGCCTGCCGCAATCCATCGTGCTTCACCAGGACCGCTACGATCCGGCGCCCGAGACCCGGGATCGGCCGACCTACGACGCCGAAATGACCAAATTCTCCGCCCGCCACGAGCTGCAGGCCGCAACCTGGACGCAGCGGGTGCTGAACCGCATGGGCCCGCTGAAATCGATGAACGGCCGCCAAAGGATGCGCGCGGCATTGGCCAGGCTCGGTTTCGAGATCCGCTGAAGCAACCCCCTTGGGCCTCGCTCCAGGTCATTGATCGCGCGCGCAAATCGCTGCGCCTGCAACTGTGACCAAAGAATGGTTTTCGGCCGTTTTCGGCGGGAGTTTTGCCGGAACCGGTTCTATGCTCGCGGCGTTCCTCGCCTAGCGGCCGGCCCCGACAGCCCGGGGCGGCGGAGCCGCTTCTTTGGAAAGAGGAAGCAACGCATGACAAACCTGTTCACCCCCTTGGCGCGTTCGGTCGCCATCGCGTCCCTCGCCGGCACCGCCCTGATCGTGGGCACGTTCGGTCCGGCAGCGGCGCAAACCACGCCTACCAACAAGCCGCCGGCGGCCGCAGCGGCCACCAGCAGCAAGCCCGAAACCGTCGAGCAGCGCATCAGCCAGCTCAAGACGGCGCTCAAGATCACGCCCGACCAGGAGAGCAAGTGGAACTCGGTCGCCCAGGCGATGCGCGAGAATGCGGCCTCCATGGAGAAGCTGGTGGCCAGCAAACGAGCCATTGCCCCGGCCAGCATGACGGCGGTCGACGACCTCAAGACCTATCAGGAATTCACCCAGGCTCGCCTGGATGGCCTGAAGAACCTGACCTCGTCGTTCAAGTCGCTCTACGATTCGATGCCGGCTGACCAGAAGAAGAACGCCGACCAGGTGTTCCGCAGCTACGGCCCGACCAACTCCGGCTCACAGGGCTAGCGCCCCACAGAGTTAATCAGGAGGTCAATCATGACTACTAGAAAGCGTATCGGACTGGCGGCCAGCCTCGTGCTGGGCACGCTGGCCTTTGCCGCCGTCGCCGCTCCCGCCAGCGCTGCCTGGTGGGGCAACGGCCAGTGGCACGAGGACAATCGCTGGCACAACAATAACAGCTACTACTACGGCTACCACTATCGCGAGCCGCCGGTGATCTATGCGACGCCGTACAATTACGGCTACGTCGCCCCGCCGGTGGTCTACGACAACACGCCGGGTTTCTCGATCAACATCCGGCCGTAAGGCAGACGACGAAACGGTGGGCAGCGATGCCCACCGTTTTTCGTGCAGCCCGAATCAATCGATCAGTCTCTTCTCGTAAAATACCGACCATTTGGAATCGGGATACTCGAGCACCGGCCCACAGCGGATGAAGCCCGCCCGTTCATAGACGGTCCAGGCGGCGGGATGGCGGTCGCCGGTTTCCAGCACCAGCCGCCGGAGGCCTTCGGTCCGCGCCAGCGCCTCGAGGCGCTCGACGATCATCGCCCCGATCTTGCGCCCGCGATGCGAGGGGCGCGTGTACATGCGCTTGACCTCGCCGATGCCGCCGGCGTGCCGTTTCAGCGCGCCGCAGGCCACCGCGACGGCGCCGTCGCGGGCGATGAAGACGGTCGTGTCCGATTCCGCCATCTGCTCCACTGTCAGATGAAAGACGAATTCGGGCGGCGTCAGCTCGAGGAGCGTCGCATTGAGCTCGGCCACCAGGAGCCGGACATCGTCCTGCAGCGGACTTTCAACGACGACGGAAATCGCCATCGGATCAGGCTCCGTGCGGCACCAGCACCTGCCGCACCGTTGCCACGTCCTGCAGCCGATCGAAGCCTTCGTTCAGCTGATCGAAGCCGATGCGCTGGCTCATCATGCGGTCGACCGGCAGCTTGCCCTGCTGGTAGAGCGCGATGAAGCGCGGGATGTCGCGCACCGGTACGCAACTTCCCATGTAGCTGCCCTTGATGGTCTTCTCCTCGCTGACCAGCATGCTCTGCTTGAAGGAGAAATCGGCGGCGATCGGCGAGAGGCCCGCCGTCACCGTGGTGCCGCCCCAACGCGTCACCAGATAGGCCGTCTCCATGGCCTTGATGGTGCCGGCGAGGTCGAAGGCGTAGTCGACGCCGCCGTTGGTGAGGTCGCGCACCTGCTGGATGTGATCGGCGTCCCGGGCGTTCACCGTATCGGTGGCGCCGAGCTGGCGGGCCAGCCCCAGCTTGTCGTCGGACAGGTCGATCGCCACGATGCGGCCGGCGCCGGCCAGCACCGCGCCCATCAGCCCGCTCAAGCCGACGCCGCCCAGGCCCACGATGGCGACCGTGCTGCCGGGCTGGATCTTGGCGGTGTTGATCACCGCGCCGACGCCGGTCACCACGGCGCAGCCGAACAACGCCGCCACGTCGAGCGGCAGGGAGGGATCGATGACCACGATCGAGCCGCGATCGACGACGGCATATTCGGCGTAGCAGGAAACGCCGGAGTGATGGTTCACCGGCTTGCCGTCGAGATGCAGCCGATGGTTGCCCGACAGGAGCTGACCGGCAGCGCGCGGCGAAATCGAGCGCTCGCAGATATAGGGCCTGCCCTCGAGGCAGCGCCGGCAGCGGCCGCAGCTCACATTGAAGGTGAAGCAGACATGATCGCCCTTCTTCACGTCATGCACGCCCGAACCGACCTCGACGATCTCGCCCGAGCCCTCATGGCCCAGCACGATCGGCACCGGCCGCGGCCGGTCGCCGTTGATCAGCGACAGGTCGGAGTGGCAGAGCCCGCCGCCGCCCACCTTGACCAGCACTTCGCCTTCGCCGGGCGGGTCGAGATCGACCTCGACGACATGGATGGGCTTGCTCTTGGCGAAGGGGCGCGGCGCGCCGCAGACCGTGAGTACGCCGGCTTTCATCTTCATCAGGCAATTCCTCCGTCGACACGGACCACCGAGCCCGTGGTGAAACTCGATTTGCTCGAGGCGAGATAGAGCGCGGCGGTCACGATTTCCTCCGGCTGGCCGCTGCGTTTCAGCGCCGCCGTCGGATTGAGCTTGTGCTCCTCGCTCCACGCCTTGGAGACGTCGGTGAGGAAGCGACCGGGCGAGATGGTGTTCACCCGCACCTTCGGCCCGTACTCGAAGGCGAAGGCCTCGGTGATGGCGTTGAGCGCAGCCTTGGCACCGGCATAGGGCGCGATCTGCGGGCGCGGCCTGAGCGCGCCGGCGCTCGAGATATTGATGATCGAGCCGCCCTCGCCCGCCGCCATGCGGCTGCCGACCAGCGACATCAAGCGGAACGGGCCCTTGAAGTTGAGCGACACGATGCGGTCGAAAAGCTGCTCCGGGGTCTCGAGGGAAGACGGCGCCAGCGGCGAGGAGCCGGCGTTGTTGACCAGGATGTCGACCTTGCCGAAGGCGGCATAGGCCGCCTCGACCAGCCCGTCGAGCTCCTGCCAGTTCGCCACGTTGCAGGCATAAGTCCGGGCCTTGCGGCCTATCGCCCGGACTTCTGCAGCGGCCTTCTCGCAAGCCTCGAGCTTGCGGCTGGTGATGAAGATGTCGGCACCGTGGGCGGCGAACGCCTTCACCATCTGATATCCCAGGCCACGGCTGCCGCCGGTCACCAATGCGACCTTTCCGGTGAGGTCAAAGAGATCGCTCATGGAGTTCTTACCCGCCGCTTGCCGTTCATTCTTCTCCCCCCTAGCGGGCGAGAGGAACATGATGGACAAAGGGTGCATGCATTGACGCTGGCATGTCACTTGCTAAGTGTATTGGATAGCGGAATTGAGCAGGTCGGCATGAGCATCCAGGTCGCGCTGCATCATCGAACGACCTACCGGTACGACAAGCCCGTGGCGCTCGGCCCACAGGTCGTACGGCTGCGTCCGGCGCCGCATTCGCGTACGTCCATCCTGTCCTACTCGCTCACGGTCGAGCCCCAGCAGCATTTCATCAACTGGCAACAGGATCCACAGGGCAACCACCTGGCCCGCCTGGTCTTCCCCGAGAAGACGGACATTTTCGAGGTCGTGGTCGACCTGGTCGCCGACATGACGGTGATCAATCCGTTCGACTTCTTCCTGGAGCCCGAGGCCGAGCAATGGCCCTTCGCCTACGCCGCCTCGCTAGCCGAGGAGATCGCGCCCTTTCGCAAGGTGAGGCCGCCGGGGCCGCTGCTCTCGGCCTGGCTCGCCAAGGTCGATCGCAGCAAGCAGCGCACCATCGATTTCATTGTCGGCCTCAACGCGCGGCTGCAGCAGGAGATCGGCTACATCGTGCGCCTGGAGCCGGGCGTGCAGGAATGCGAGGAGACGCTCAGCCTCGCCAAGGGCTCGTGCCGCGATACCGGCTGGCTTCTGGTCACCATCCTGCGCCATCTCGGCTTCGCCGCGCGCTTCGCCTCGGGCTACCTGATCCAGCTCATGCCCGACGAGAAGCCGCTCGAGGGTCCCGAGGGTCCGACCCACGACTTCACCGATCTCCATGCCTGGTGCGAGGTCTACCTGCCGGGCGCGGGATGGATCGGCCTCGACCCAACGTCGGGCCTGCTCACCGGCGAAGGCCATATCCCGCTCGCCTGCACGCCCGAGCCATCGAGCGCTGCGCCGATCGAGGGTGCGGTCGAGAAGGCCGAGGTGATCTTCTCCTACGACATGAAGGTGACGCGGGTGCGCGAGACGCCGCGCACCACCAAGCCTTACACCGACGAGCAATGGGCGACGTTGCTGGCGGTCGGCGAGGCGATCGAGCACGACATCGGCAAGGCCGACCTGCGGCTGACCATGGGCGGTGAGCCGACTTTCGTGTCGATCGACGACATGGACGGCGACGAATGGAACACGCTGGCGCTGGGGCCGGAGAAGCGCCGGCTGGCCGGCGTGCTGTTCCGCAGACTCGCCGACCGTTTCGCCACGGGGCCGTTGCTGCATTTCGGCCAAGGCAAATGGTATCCGGGCGAGCAGCTTCCGCGCTGGGCGCTCGGCTGCCACTGGCGCAAGGACGGCGAGCCGATCTGGCGCGACCAGCATCTCTATGGACTGGAGTCCAAGCCCACCGGTGCCACGCCCGAGACGGCGCATCGCTTTGCGCTGGCCTTCGCGCAGCGTCTGCAGCTCGATCCCAACTACCTGTTCGGGGCCTTCGAGGACACCTGGTACTACTTGTGGCGCGAGCGACGCCTGCCGAGCAATGTCACGGTCGACAAGGCCAAGGTCAGGGACCCGATGGAGCGCGAACGCCTGGCGCGGGTGTTCGAGCAGGGCCTCGACAGCTCCGTCGGTTACGTGCTGCCGGTTTCGCGCGACCATGGACGCGACAACAACGGCAAGGTCCAGAATGGCCATGGCGGCCGCTGGCGCAGTGGGCCGTGGTTCCTGCGCTCGGAGAAGTGCTACCTGATACCGGGCGATTCGCCGATCGGCTACCGTCTGCCGCTCGATTCGCTGCCCTGGACGGCGCCGGCGGACGCGGACTTCATCGCCGAGCCCGATCCGATGGCGCCGCATCCCGATCTGCCGCCGCTCGACGCCTTCCGTCGCGCGCCGGTGCTGCGCCGCCAGGAGCGCGGGCCGGTTCGCGAGACCAGCGGGGACGGCGAGGCACGCCGCGAGGCCTGGCAGCGCGCGCTGGCACCCGACCTTGCCGGCAAGCCGGGAAACGGCGCGTCGGCCGCCGGCATCGTGCGCAGCGCCATGGCCTTCGAGCCGCGTGACGGCCATCTCTTTGTCTTCATGCCGCCGACGGAGCGCACCGAGGATTATCTCGATCTCGTCACCGCGGTCGAGGATACCGCCGAGGAGCTCGGCCAGCCCGTATTCATCGAAGGTTATCCGCCGCCCGGCAGCGATCCGCGCCTGCTCCATTTCAGCGTCACGCCCGATCCCGGCGTCATCGAGGTCAACATCCATCCCTCGGCGAGCTGGCCGGAACTCGTGGATAAGACCGAGATCGTCTACGAGGAAGCGCGCACGACCCGACTCGGCGCCCAGAAGTTCATGATCGACGGCCGTCACACCGGTACCGGTGGCGGCAACCACGTGACCCTGGGCGGCCCCTCGGCTGTCGACTCGCCGCTCCTGCGCCGGCCCGATCTGCTGAAGAGCTTGCTGGGCTACTGGCTCAACCATCCCTCGCTCTCCTACCTGTTCTCCGGTCTGTTCATCGGCCCGACCAGCCAGCATCCGCGGGTCGACGAGGCGCGCAACGACGCGCTGCACGAGCTGGAAATCGCCTTTCGCCAGATCGCACCCGACCGCCAGACGCCGCCGTGGCTGGTCGATCGCATCTTCCGCAACCTGCTGGTCGACGCGACCGGCAACACGCACCGCACCGAGTTCTGCATCGACAAGCTGTTCACGCCCGAAACGGCCGCCGGTCGGCGCGGGCTCCTGGAGTTGCGGGCCTTCGAGATGCCGCCGCATTGGCGCATGAGCGTGGCCCAGCAGGCGGTGCTGCGCGGCCTGGTCGCGAAATTCTGGGACCGCCCCTACGAGCGGCCGCTCAGCCGCTGGGGCACGCGCCTGCACGACGATTTCATGCTGCCGCACTTCGTCTGGCAGGATTTCGGCGATGTGCTCGCCGACCTCGGCGAAGCAGGCTATCGCTTCCAGCCCGAGTGGTTCGCGCCGCATTTCGAGTTCCGCTTTCCCAAGATCGGCGAGGTGGCGCAGCGCGGCATCGAGGTCGAGCTGCGCCACGCGCTCGAGCCGTGGCACGTGCTGGGCGAGGAGCCGGGCGGCGGCGGCACGGTGCGCTATGTCGATTCCTCGGTCGAACGCCTGCAGGTCAGGGCGGCGGGCTTGAACGACCGGCGTCACATCATCGCCTGCAACGGCTGGCGCCTGCCGCTGCGCGCCACCGGTGAGGCCGGCGAATACGTGGCGGGCGTGCGCTATCGCGCCTGGCCGCCGGTCAATGCGCTGCATCCGACCATCGGCGTGCACGCGCCGCTCGTCTTCGACATCCACGACAGCTGGAGCGGCCGCTCGCTGGGCGGTTGCAGCTACCACGTGGCCCATCCCGGCGGCCGCAACTACGATCGTATGCCAGTCAACGCCAACGAGGCCGAAGCACGCCGCCGCGCCCGCTTCTTCCCGATCGGCCACTCGCCCGGCGAGACGCCGGAGCCACGGCCGATCGACAACCCGGAGCATCCACTGACGCTGGACCTGCGGCGGGCTGTGTAGCCTGCGCGTTCATCTCCTCCCCCGTCATACGGGGGAGGATACAGGAGGGGGAAAGCCACACCGGCGATCTCCGCGATTCAATGATCTGCAACGTCCAGCAGTTCGAATGGGGCCTACCCCCTCCTCTATCCTCCCCCGTATGACCGGGGGAGGAGGTCTGAGGAGCCGTAGACCCGGTCCTCTGCCCGTGCGATTCTAGCCGCTCCTGTTCCCTTCCGTCGCAGGCCCATGGAGTCGTTGCGCGGCCTCTCTTCTTCGCCGGCAAGCGCCTACGACGAACTGGTCACCGGCCAGAAGTCGATCCGCTATCACTGGCAAGGCATTTTAAGCGTCATCCGCGCTCTGCCCGGCGGGCTGGGCGAGCGTGTGGAAAGCGCGCGCCGTCAGCTCGAGGAGTCGGGTGCGACGGTCAATCTGCTCGACGATCGCGGCGCGCCGCGCTGGACGTTCGACCCGCTGCCCTTCGTGTTGACGCCCGACGAATGGTCCGAGCTCGAAACCGGCCTGATCCAGCGCGCCTGCCTGCTCGACGCCATCCTGGCCGACCTCTACGGCCCGCAGAAGCTGCTGAAGCAACACCTGCTGCCGCCGATGCTGGTCCATGCCAACCGGCACTTCCTGCGGCCCTGTCAGGTCATGGACGGCAGGGCGCCGACGCGCCATCTCGCCCACTACGCCGTCGACCTGGTGCGGCTGAGCAGCGGGCGCTGGCACGTGCTGGCTGACCACACCGAGGTGCCGTCCGGCATCGGCTACGCGCTGGAGATGCGCCGCGTGCTGGCCAGGAGCCTGCCCGAGGCATTCCGCTCCATCCCGGTGCGCCATCTCCGGCCCTTCGTCGATCGCTGGCACGACTCGCTGCTCGCCATGGCGCCCGGCGGCGTGCCCAATCCCAACATGGCCGTGCTGACGCCGGGCTCGTTGTCGGCGACCTATTTCGAGCATGTCTATCTGTCGCGCGTGCTCGGGGTGCCGCTGGTCGAGGGCGGCGATCTCGTGGCGCGCGACGGCGAGGTGTCGACCAAGACCCTGGCCGGCCTGCGGCCCGTCCATATGCTGTTGCGCCGGCTCGACAGCGCCTTCGTCGATCCGCTGGAACTGCGGGCCGACTCGGCGCTCGGCATCACCGGCATGGTCGAGGCCACGCGCAGCGGCCGGATCACGCTCGCCAATGCGCTGGGCTCGGGCGTGGTCGAGACCCCGGCGATGATGCCGTTTCTCGAACGGCTGAGCGAGCACCTGCTCGGCCAACCGCTCAGCCTGCCGTCGCTCGACGTGTGGTGGCTGGGTGAGCCGGCGGCACTTTCCTTTGCGCTCGCCAATCTCGACCTGATGATCGTGCGGCGTTGCCTCGGCATCGACCGTGAGCCGATCGTGGTCGGCATGCTGGAGCCCGCCGAGCGCAAGGCGTTCGAGGTCGAGATCCGCGCGCAGCCGGGACAGTTCGTGGCGCAGTACCCGGTGATGCCGTCGCTCAGCCCCAAGTGGGATGGCGCGAGCCTCGCGCCGGCCGCGGTGGTGTTGCGCGTCTTCGTCAGCGCCGACGGCGACGGCTATCGCGTGCTGCCCGGCGGGCTGGCGCGCGAGCCGGCGGGCGATACCTGCCTGCGTTCGCTCGGCCGGCTGAACGGCACCCTGAAGGATGTCTGGGTGCTGGCCGAGGACGCGGCCGACGTGCAGGTGCCCTCGACCCGGCGTTTCCACCAGCTCGCCGTCGAGCGCGGCGGCGCCGACCTGCAAAGCCGCGTCGCCGACAATCTCTACTGGCTGGGCCGCTACATCGAGCGCCTGGACAACGACGCCCGCCTGCTGCGCACCACGGCCACCAAGGTGGCGCAAGGCGCAGTGAGCCCGCGCGATGCGATCGAGCTCCGCCTGCTCGGTCGCCTGCTGAGCCAGGCCGACCTCATGGACCGCGCCGCGGCGCTGTCGGCGCCGGAGAATGCCGCCTTCCAGCAGGGCCTCGGCGCCGTCGCCACCGACGACAGCGGCCTGATCACCGTGCTCGACGCCATCCAGCGCCTGACCAGCTCGATGCGCGACCGCTTCTCCGTCGACATGATCACCGCCGCCGGCCCGGTGATGGCCGATGTGCGTCAACGCCTCCGGGCGGCGCGTGGCCACCTCGATCCGCTGCTGGCCGCGCTCGACGACATCGTGCGCTTCGTCGCCATCCTGTCGGGCCTCGCCCAGGAGAACATGACGCGCGGCACGGGCTGGCGCTTCCTCGATCTCGGACGAAGGCTGGAGCGGGCGAAGTTCGTGGTGACCGGGGCGCTCGCCCCCTTCACCCAGTCGCCGATCGACTGGGACGCCGCGATGTGGGTGGCGCTCGAACTTTGCGACAGTACGATCACCTACCGCACCCGCTATCTCGGCCAGCTCCAGCCCGCGCCGGTCCTCGACCTCGTGATGCTCGACGACAGCAACCCGCGCTCGCTCGTCTTCCAGCTGCGCGCCATCGACGGCCATCTCGACTATCTCGCGCGCGTCTCGGGCGTGCAGGTGCCGGCGCTCCCGCCGTCGCTCGACCACGACCTCGACGCCGCGGTTCGTCAGTTCGCCGGTGACGAGCAGGTCTGGCGGCACGAAGGGCTGGCGCTGGCCATGCTGCGCGACATCGCGTCCGATACCGACCACAAGCTAGACCAACTCTCGGAAGCGATCACGCGGGCCTACTTCTCTCATGTTCCGACGGCGCAGGCCGTCGGTTCCTCCACGGCTTGAGCACGAGGTCGCCGGTGAAATACCTGCTCTCGCACCGCACGTCCTACACCTACGCCAGCAGCGTCGACTCAGCGCATCACATCGCCCATTTGCGCGCGCGTGAGTTCGCCGGACAGAAGGTGACCTCGATCAGCATCGAGACCAACCCCGTGCCGGCGCTGGCGGTCCAGCATCTCGACCATTTCGGCAACCACATCGACATCTATCGTATCGACAAGCCGCACAAGCGTTTCGACATCGCAGTGCGCGCCGCGATCGAGGTGAGCTTTGCCGATCCGCCGCCGGCCGACTCGACGCCGCCGTGGGAGGAAGTCCGCGCCACGCTCTCGGGCAACGGCTTTCCCGAGCCGGTCGAAGCGAGCGAGTTCGTCTACGACTCGCCACTGGTGCCCGCGGTCGAGGCGCTCCGGCCCTATGGCGCCAGGTCTTTCACGCCGGGCCGGCCGATTCTCGCCGCGGCGCGCGAGCTCACCTCGCGCATCATGGCGGATTTCGAGTATCACCCGGGCGCCACCGACATCAGCACGCCGCTTGGCGAGGTGTTCGCCGGCAAGGCCGGCGTCTGCCAGGACTTCGCCCATGTCGAGATCGCCGCGCTGCGCGCCCACGGCCTCGCCGCGCGCTACGTTTCGGGCTACATCCGCACCGTGCACTCCAAGGAGGAAGCCGCGCTGCGCGGCGCCGACGCGAGCCACGCCTGGGTCGCGGTGTGGTGCGGCGAGGCGGCGGGCTGGGTGCAGCTCGACCCGACCAACGATCTCGTCGCCAAGGAAGACCATGTCGCT